>NZ_LWGJ01001319.1:0-14975 GCF_001635845.1 Oleiphilus sp. HI0132
GGTCGCGAAGAAGCTGGTGTTGAAGCAGAAGATACTATTGGTTTAGGTGCTACTTACTCAATGGATGATATTACTGTAATGCTTGGTTACGAAAGCATGTCAGATACAGTTGATTACATTGGTTTGCAGGGCATGTACACAATGGGTCAGAACCAGTTTGCTCTAGGTTATGGTATGAAGTCTTATGATGGTGCAGAAGACGAAGCGACAATTGCGCTTCAAGCTCTTCATAATGTAACAGATCATTTGTTTGTAGCTCTAGAATACACAACGTCTACTGACCTTGGTGGTGTTGATGGTGCGGATGTTGACGTACTAGCTATCGGCGCTAACTACAGCTTCTAAGTTGTAAGTTTAGAACTAAGCTCTAAAAAGCCGGTGACTTTCACCGGCTTTTTTTTGCCTGAAATTTATGTAAATCAAACGATAAGGTGTTTTGTGCCGAAAGAAATTGAACTAAAACTTAGTGTTGTGGGTGAAAGTCTTGCTGTGCTTGAGAGCTTGGAAGCGTGTTTGAGCAATCAGGGGTTTGTGCTTGAGTTGCAGCGAAAGCCTTTGCAGAATATTTACTATGATACGCCTGATAAGATATTGAACCAGCATCGAATGGCTTTGCGGGTTCGGAAAAAAGGCGATGCTTTTATTCAAACCTTGAAGACCAAGGGGAAGTCGGTAAGCGGTCTAAGTGAACGTGGTGAATGGGAATGGGAATTGGCGGATAACAAGCTAGATATTTCACTTCTAGAGGGCTTGGATGTTTGGCCGGAAGGAATGAATTTGGAAAGTTTAAATGCGGTGTTTGAGACGAACTTTGTTAGGCATCAGGTATTAATTGAATGGCAGGGTAGCGAAATTGAATTAGCTTTTGACCAGGGCGAGGTGTTGTCAAAAGGTAAGTGTCTGCCAATCAAAGAAATTGAGCTAGAGCTAATGTCGGGTGAGGTTGAAGCGCTAAAAAGTTTGGCAGCCGTATTGGGGCAAGCTATTCACTTGAAAGCGTCTGACACGAGTAAAGCCGAGAGAGGCTATTCTTTATTGGCAGCGAGCTAAGTATTTCAGACATACTTGATCAAGCGCATTGAGCTGACATGCTCGCTGCGTTACTTTTCTCAGATAACAATATCGAAAATTGAGAGCTATCTATATGAGCAGTGCTAACATCGCAATCGGTACCCAAGTTGAGAATGTAATTAATCAGTTTCCGGGGTTTATTCAAGCAAGTCTACGTAACGCCTGGCAAGAGTTGAGTGCTTATTATGTTGGCGAAGCATGTTTGGAAGATATTCGCTGGGAAACGCTCGAATGCCCTTGGTCAAAAGACTTTATTCAGAGCATTTTGGATGTATGGTCGCGCAGCGACTATGTTAGAGAGTCCAGTTTAAAGTACCCTGAATGGTTGCATGAGTGGTCGGGCAGCGATTCAGCACTGTTTACTTCAAAGTTGGAAGGGCAATATAAGCGCGATTTAAGTTCACGCTGTAAAGCAGTCAATGATGAAGCTGAATTGATGTCAGTTCTGCGAGTATTTCGTCGCTATGAAATGACGCGGCTTATGTGGCGCGATCTCTTAAGCTTGGTAGAGCTGGAAGAAACACTTTCGGACGTAAGTGCTTTGGCCGATGCAGCGGTTGAAGTTGCTTTGGATGTCTTATACAAACAGCTTTGCGAGCGTTATGGCACCCCTTTTTCTAGAGCAAAAGAGGGCGGTGCACCTATCCCTCAGCACATGCTGGTGTTGGCGATGGGCAAACATGGCGCTTATGAATTAAATGTATCTTCCGATATCGACCTGATTTTTGCCTATCCTGAATCTGGTGAGACCGATCACGCCAAAAAGCCAATTGAAAACCAGCTCTTCTTCACGCGCCTGGGGCAAAGGCTCATCAATGCTTTGGATGCCATGACCTCTGAGGGTTTCGTATTCCGTGTCGATATGCGCTTGCGGCCTTATGGTGATAGTGGCGCATTGGCGATGAACTTCGCTTCCTTTGAAGACTACTATCACAACCAGGGACGGGAGTGGGAACGTTATGCCATGATCAAGGCGCGTATCGTTAATGCCGACGCAAACCCTGAAGCCAGCGCGGCCTTAATGGATATTATTAGCCCTTTTGTTTACCGCAAGTATGCTGATTTTACCTCTGTGCAAGCCTTGCGCGATATGAAGCGTATGATTATGGCTGAAATGCACCGCAAAGGTGGAGAGCAAAATATTAAGCTGGGTGATGGCGGCATTCGAGAGATCGAATTTATTGCCCAGGCCTGCCAATTGATTCATGGTGGCCGAGACGAACGCCTCCAGCAGCAGGGCTTGGTAAGCGTTTATCGTACATTGCAAGAAAATGAATATTTACCCTCGGAATGGGTCGATACTTTATTACTTGCCTATCGACTATTGCGTAATTTGGAGCATGCGATACAAGGCTTGGCAGACCAACAAACCCAGTTAATTCCAGAATCAGAAGAGAGCCGTCAGCGTATTGCTTGGTCGATGAGCTATTCAGACTGGCCAAGTTTAGAGGCAGAGCTGAATGAGCATCGTTCAGCGGTGAGTCAATGCTTTGCCGATTTTCTGCATGACCCTGAAGAAGATGGTGATCAGGAGGAAGCAGGAAGGGCTTGGTTGGCAGCTTGGCTGGCTGAAGAGCGTTCACAGCTTTTGCAGCCAATGTTCCAAGAGGCAGGTTATGAGTCGCCTGCACAGAGTGTTAGTGATTTGGAACAGTTACGAGAGCATCGCTTGTTTACCTTGATGTCACCAGAAGCACGGCAGCGTTTTGAGACTTTTCTGCCCCTATTGCTGGATGAAGCTGCTGAAACCAATAAGCCGTCGCTTACATTGGCGCGCATGCTGGGGCTTGTTAGTTCGATACTGGGTCGCTCAGTTTACTTTGTTCTATTGTATGAGAATACAGGAGCGCTTAAGCAGTTGTGCCGCTTATGTTCAGAAAGCCCGTGGGTGTCTGAACATATTGCTAAAAGTCCGGTTATTCTTGATGAGTTGCTGGATGCCCGAAGTCTATTCCATCCACCGAATCGAGAGCAATTACAAGATGAGCTAAGGCAGCAAATGTTGAGAATTCCAGAGGATGATCTGGAAACTCAAATGAACTGCCTACGAACTTTCAAACAATCTCATATGTTGCGTGTGGCTGCATCGGAGTTAGGTGGACACTTGCCTTTAATGAAAGTAAGTGATTACTTAACATGGTTGGCCGAAGTCCTTCTGGAAGAGTCTTTAGCCATCGCATGGCATAATCTAGTCGTTAAACACGGTGTGCCAAGTGGTTTAAGCAGTGACGAGAAAGGGATTGCTGGCGAAGGTTTTGCCGCAATTGGTTACGGGAAGCTAGGTGGCTTGGAGTTAGGTTATAGCTCTGACCTGGATATGGTCTTTCTCTATGACGCTGATGACTATGGCGTGACATCGGGGCCAAAGTCGATTGATAATCAGGTATTTTATATGCGTCTAGGGCAGAGAATAATTCATATTCTGTCAGCTCAGACAACGCAAGGAATGCTGTATGAGTCAGACATGCGTTTGCGTCCCTCGGGCAATTCTGGAATGTTGGTGTCGTCGCTAGCTGCGTTCAAAAAGTATCAGCAAAATGATGCTTGGACATGGGAACATCAAGCTTTAGTTAGGGCGCGTGGTATTGCGGGTGACCCAAAGCTTATCGAAAATTTTAATCTGGTTCGACGAGACATACTGGCAGCACCCAGAGATGAAGCTGAGCTTAGGGCAGAAGTTAAAGCTATGCGCGAAAAAATGAAGGCTGCCGCCAAAGCGGGAAGTATCAAGCAAGGTGATGGTGGTCTGGTGGATATCGAATTTATCACCCAGTTTGGCGTGTTGAACTTCGCGCACCAAGATTCTAGCTTGATGGACTGGACCGATAATATTCGCATATTAGAGGTTTTAGAGAAGCTGGATTGTTTTGAAGGCATTGATTTATCCGTACTGAGTGCATCCTATCGGGAGCTGCGTTCTGGTTTGCATCGAAATAGCTTGGCTGATGAGGCGGATAAAACAACGATCGCTGATTATGCTGAAACATGCAGCAAGGTAACGGAGATTTGGCAAAAAGTCNTCGTGGCCTAGTGATATTTAAGCAAGATTTTCCTGGCTTAATGCTCTAAAATTAGCACCGTGATTAATTATCAAGTAGTGAATAATGGAAGCTTTTAGAGCCAAATTAGTAGTCTATATCCTTAAATTCTTAGCGAGCCTTGGTTTAAGCAAAGCCCAGGCTCTCGGTCGTTTTATTGGTCGGATTCTATGGATGGGCGACTCCGAGACCACACGTGTCACCAAAGAAAATATCTCGCATTGTTATCCCGAGCTATCAGAAAGCGACCAGAGAGAGCTAACACGGCGCAGTCTACTTGAAACCGGTATGTTATTTGCCGAATTTGGAGTGATGTGGGAATGGCCCACTGAAAAGACTTTGAATTTAATTCGCTCGGTTGAAGGTAAAGAGCACCTTGACGCGATATTTGAAAAGGGTAAAGGAGCGATTGTATTGGCGCCTCATCATGGAAATTGGGAGCTAGTTGGTTTGTATTTATCAACGCTTCGACCGATGGCTGCTCTATACAAACCGCCTAAAATAAAAGCCTTGGAAGAATATATGTCTTCGGTGCGAGGTCGTCATGGTTCTGAGTTAGTGCCAACCAATAGGCGGGGCGTTATTCGTTTGTTTTCTATCCTCTCGGATCAGGGGATGGTTGGTATTCTGCCAGACCAGGTGCCAGGCGGAACGGGCGGTGTTAATGCTCCTTTTATGGGAATAGAGGCTAATACGGTAAAGCTTGTATCTCGCTTGATTGGCCGCACTGGCTGTGAAGTCGTGAGCTTGTGTGCGATTCGCCGTCCCAAAGGGGATGGTTTTGATATGGTGTTCAAACCAGCTGATCCTGAGATATATAGTGACGATATCGCTACATCCGTCGCGGCATTGAATCGCTCAGTTGAAGCATGTATCGAAAGTCATCCCGAACAATACCAATGGGAGTACAAACGCTTTAAAGGGATGACGATAGACGGGCGTAAGGCTTATAGTAAGCTTAACCCATAGATTGGTTTAACGCTGCTATTGAGAATAGCCTTCAATCAAATAATTCCAGTCATTGTGAGTCCACTTTATCCCATGCCTTGTTACTTCCTTTTCAAAGCTGCGTTTTAAGCGCTTCAGATTACTGCTTTTCCAGGCATGCTTTGGCTTTAACATTTTGGCGCGATCAAAGTCGATGAGCCAAAATAAGCCCTCTTCATCTTGCAAAATGTTTTGAATGTTCAGGTCAGCATGATAAACACCCGCTTTGTGGAATCTTGCGATTAAAGCGCCTAATGTGAAATAGAAGTCTTTGCTTTGTACTTGTTTGAGTACTTGCAGTAAGTCTTGTGCATTAGGAATGCGGTGTGTCAGTAAGTCTGCCTGATAATATAGGCCTCTTTTGACTACCTGTGCGGCAGCAGGCTTGGGAACCGGCAAGTTTTGTTGATTGAGTAAACTCAAGATATTGAACTCACTGACAGAACGACTCTTTTGCCAGCCTTTAAAAAGGTAGTGGTCGTTGCTGATTTTACTCATCATGCCGCCGCGCAGATAATGTCTTAACACCAGTGAATGAGACTTGTGTTGGATAAACCAGGTTGTTCCACGTCCAGACTCTTGTCCATTAACGGCATTGAGCTTTTTCCAATAGCCTGATTCAAAGAGCTCGCTGGATATGTCCGAAAAACATTCACTATCATAGAGCCAATAATGCTGGCCGTTTTGAGAGGACTCTATATTCGGCATGATTTCAAGTTCCTTGAATCGTTTGGGTGGCGTTCTAGCTAAGACAATTCTAATTCATACAGGGCGATGGTGTCTCGGCACATTTGTGAAAGAGAGAAGTTTTCTTTGACGAAGGCTGCCGCTTCAATGCCTTGCCTTGTGCGTTCGTCTTTACTGTATGCCAGGGCTCGTTCAATAGCCGCCGCCATAGAACTGGAGTCGCGAGGTTTACACATCAGGCTTTTATAGGGAGGGGAGATTGTCTCCTGACTACCTCCGTGGTTTGTAGCAACTACCATGCGTTGCATCACTTGAGCTTCGCAGGCAGTACGACCGAAGGATTCCGGCTTGACGGAGGCTGAAATTACCAGATCAGCCAGCGCATAGGCTGCTGGCATGTTGTCGAAGTTTCCGGTTAACTTGACGTGAGCTTGCAAACCTTTTTCAGCGATCAAGGCTTCCAGTTCTTGTTTATATGCATCTTTTCCAGGCTCGTCGCCAACGAACAAGCAGTAAAAGTTACGATGGGGCAATTTAGCCAGTGCTTCTATTAGTACTTGATGGCCTTTAATTCGAGTTAGCCTTCCAGGCAGCATGATAATGTTTTTCCCCTCAGGGACTGACCATGCTGTCTTGAGCTGTTTCGCAGCGAGCTGAGCTTCTTCCAGCTCAAACCTATCCAGGTCGATGCCGCGAAAAATCAGCTTGGTCTTAGTGTTGAAGGTGGGGTAGACCTCTTCTATATGCTGTTGTACAAACTTAGAAACAGCGATCACATGCTGGCTTCTAAGCATGGCGCTGTTATACCAGCGCTTGAGAGCATTCTGGTGACCGTAGACACCATGAAAGGTGGTGACAAAGGGAATGTTGCTTTGTTTTGATGCCCATAAGGCGCTCCAGGCTGGAGCGCGAGAGCGAGCATGGATTAGGTCAATCTTCTGCGTTTCTATCAGCTTTGCTAGCTTTCTACTGTTCCACCACATAAGTATGGGGTTCTTGCTGTGAACGGGGAGCTCGATATGCTTCGACCCTTGTTGTTCAAGCGCCTTAACCATAGGGCCGCCAGAAGAAACAACCAATGAACGGTAGCCTTGCTCAACCAGTTCTTGAGCGAGGTCTAAAGTGCCTGTTTCGACACCGCCAGAAACCAGGCTTGGCAAAACTTGTAATATCGTTTTTTGTCTCATGCTTGCCCTGTGGTTTGCGCAGTAAGAGAAAGTTGTTGGTATCGTTTCAAAAGCCAGGTGGCAGCTGCCGAAGCCTCGTCAAGGCTTGCTGGTAAGTCAGGATAAAACTGTGCTTTCTTATTGCTTTGCCATTGACCGAAGTCGATAAGTTTGCCGCTAGAGGTGAGTCTGTTGATATGCATGCAAATTCGCTTCTTTTCTGATTTCGATACCATTGGCAGCTCTAATAGTGCGGTGGGCGAGCCTGACGTTAAGGACTCGTAGAGCATTGACATGCTGTCAGGTGTTACCCAAGTAAAAGCGCTGGACTGAAGTGCTTCATCTACTGGGCCAAAACTGCCATCTTGATACCGGTGACAGCTTAGGTTTGCTATTTCGAAACTTGAAATCTTGTCGATAAAGCTTAGCGGTGTTCGTGGCGAGTCGCTCAAGTGCCATAAAACTTCCCGGCGGGTGTCGCAAATTTCTTGGATTTGCTTAATCAAATTCGACTCGTCCCATACGAAGTGCTTAGAAGGGCCGCCGATCATCATAAGGTGTTGTGTTCGTTTCGTGTTTGGTGGGGGTGAAATCTTTGTGATAGGCCCTTGCGTTGTCATGACCCGTTCACTATTGGCTAGCCCGTCATGTTCGGGGCAAATGACGCCATCAAATAGCGGCAGCGGTAGGCTGGGTTTCATAATGACAAAGCTTTTGGCGCGGTGGGTCCGGGCGAGCATGAGCAGGCTTTTGTGAGTGCCGTGCCCTGCGCCAATGATGATGTCCGGGCTGTTATCCTGTTTTGTGGGAAGTAACAATCCTCGAAAGCCGACTTGCAGTGTTTGGCTGTCTAGCCAGAGCTCTTCGATATTAGTCTGGCGGGCAAGCGCTTTAGTTAGACCTTTTAGCTGACTGATGTGTCCGGCCCGCCCATCATGACAGACCCAAACCATCAAAGGTCGGGTAGCTCTCGTGTTAGATTGGCTTGACATAGATATCGTTTTCCTCGGAAGCGCTCTCTCATCAAGTGATGTGAGAAGCGCTGCTAATCGTCTATACTGCGTCTTTTGAATTTTTCGAAAGGCGCTTATGTTCCGCTTAGTTTACACAATTCTTTTCGCACTCTGTATGCCATTTGTTTATCTGAAGCTTTTATGGCGAGGATTTAAGGCGCCAGAATATAAGGCCAGAAAAATGGAGCGTTTTGGTTTTTTTAATGCGCCAAAGCTGAATAGAAGTATTTGGGTGCATGCTGTGTCCGTAGGCGAAGTGCTAGCAGCGGAGCCAATTATTCGAGAGATTCAAAGGCGTTTTCCAAACCGAGATATCGTTATCACTAGTATGACGCCAACCAGCTCCGAGCAAATTAGAAAGCGCTTTGGCAGTGATGTGTTTCATGTCTATGCACCTTACGATATTCCCTTTATGGTGAAGGCGTTTTTGCGCCGGGTAAAACCTGAATGTCTGATCATTATGGAAACCGAACTCTGGCCAAATATGATTCACCAGGTGATGCGAAGAAACTGCCCGGTTGTCATCGCTAATGCGCGTTTGTCAGAGCGCTCAGCAAAAGGCTACCGACGCTTGAAACCCGCTATTGGTTGGATGTTGAATGATCTGTCACTCGTGCTATGCCAGTACGAAAATGATGCTTCACGATTTGAATCACTAGATATCGCAAAGGAAAAGATTTTTGTAACGGGTAGCGTAAAGTTTGATACGAACGTGGAAGATAGTCATGTTAAAAAAGCCGCTCACCTGAGCGCAAATTTACCCGCTAAGCCTAAGATTTGGGTCGCGGCGAGTACGCATGAAGGCGAAGACGAGCTGGTTTTAAAAGTGCATGAACGTTTGAGGCAGCGCTTTCCCGATGCCTTGCTGGTATTAGTGCCTAGGCACCCTGAGCGCTTCGAAAGTGCTTTTCAGCAATCAAATAAGCAAGGCTTTAACACCGCACGAAGAAGCGAATTTGAAAAAATTCCCAGCGATGCAGAAGTATTTGTGGTGGATACCATGGGGGAGTTGATGGATTTTTATGCGACAGCTCAGGTTGCGGTAATAGGCGGTTCATTTACCGAAATTGGTGGCCATAACCCGATTGAGCCAGGCGCTTTGGGGTTGCCGATTTTAATTGGCCCCCATTACTTTAATTTTGAAGCTATTTGTCATCAACTGGTCGAAGCCAAGGGTATGGAAATTGTGGCAGATGAACTCGCGTTGCTCGAGTCGCTCGGAATGCTATTTTCAAACCCGGAACGGGCTCAGGAAATGGGGCAAAATGCATTGCAGAAAGTTGAGGCTAGCAAGGGAGCGGTGAAACGTGTTGTTGACCACCTGCAGCCCTTGCTTGAAGAAAGCTAGAGCTTACTGGCCGGGCGATAGCCAGGCGTTCAGAGCTTCAATGTCTTTAACACTTAAGGTTCCCGCTGCGCGTTTTATGCGTAGGCTACTTTCTACAAAATCGAAGCGAGCATTCGCGTAGTCACGAAGTGCAGTGAAATAGTTACGCTCGGCATCAAGTACTTCAACAATATTTCGAGTACCTACCTTGTAACCTTCACGCGTTGCTTCTAAAGCACTTTCACGAGAAACGATATTTTGTTGAAGTGACTCAACTGTCTGAATGTTGGTTTTCAGACTAATAAACTCGGTACGTGTTTCTATTTTCGCCTGACGTTGCGCTAAGGTCAGATTGTGTTTTGCCTCGGCGACCTGATGGCGAGCTTGGCGAACACCCGCCTGTGTTGCGCCACCAGAATACAGTGGCATGTTAAGTGTAATGGCTAGTTCGCTACTCTCACTATCATCGTTGCCAGCTGCATAGTAATTGGTGAAGGCAGAATTGCTATAATTGGCATCCAGACTGACGGTAGGTAAATGAGCTGCTTTCTTTGACTTTAGAAGTGCTTCGCTTGCCTTATAAGCGTAGTGAGCAATCTTGATACCTAGATTGTGGTTTTGTGCGGACTCAAGCCATTTTTCTGCAGAAATGCTTGTATCCATGGCAATAGGGAAGTCAGGATTAAGGCCATGTAGCTCGTTTGTATACTCACCCGTAATTCGCGAAAGGTTTTCCAGGGCGATGGTCAGGTTGCCCTCAGATCTAATTCGTGCAGTTTGCGATGCATCATAGGATGCTTTAGCTTCGTGAACATCGGTAATCGCGATTAAGCCAACATCAAACTGCTCTTTGGCTTGTTCATATTGGCGCTTTACAGCTGCTTCCTGAGAGTGGTCAGAGCGCAGGTTTTCTTGCTCTCTTAGTACTTTGAAATAGGCTGTTGCGACATTAAGGATTAAATTTTGCTGAGCAGTAAGGTAATCGACTTGAGCTAGCAGGGTTCTTTGTTCACTAGCGCTTACTGAGTGCCAGGTAGGTAAGTTCAATAGTGGCTGAGATAAACTTAAGTAATAGTTTTTTTGCTTGTAGCTATTGTCGCTTGAGCTTAAGCCATTTGAGTTTGTATGGCTTAAGCTTGCTCTTGCATTGACAGTGGGTAGTAGACCTGCAAATTCAATTTTTTGGCCTTCTTGTTCGGCCAAATAAGCTGACTGAGCAGCAAAGATCTCTGCGTCATAGTTCTCGGCTTTCTTATATAGGCTTAAAAGGTCGGTACTTTGTGCCGACGCAATAAATGGCAGCGTCATGCAAGAAAGAAAGGTTGAAATAAGCAGCTTTGATGTGTGCTTCATAGTGTCCTCTTTGATCGGGCGTACGGTATAGGAACCTAAGGCTGAAAATAAGCTTTGGCTCGATGGTTTCATTATGGACAATCTATATGAAGAACTCTAGACTTCCTTGGCGCAAATACCTGTCTTGTGCAGCATGTAGATGTTTGTATGTCCCTCAATAAATCGCAAAAACAGTATATTTAGTTCGAAAAACGCTAGCCTCAGTTCGAGCTGAAAGGAGAAATAATGTCGACGATCAAGCTTCAATATGGCAAAGAAGATTATCAGCTAATTGGCCGTGAGTCCTGCTTTGAAGGCTTCTTTCGCATGGAAAAGGTTACCCTGAAACATCGCTTGTTTGATGGTGGCTGGAGCCGGGAAGTCAGTCGTGAATTGTTTATTCGGGGTGATGCCACTTGCGTTATTCCCTACGACCCAATGGAAGACAAAGTTGTGCTGCTGGAACAATTCAGGCCGGGCGCAATACTCGAGGATCAATCACCCTGGTTGCTGGAGTTGGTTGCAGGGATGAATGATGAGGGCGAGCACCCGGAGAATGTTGCACGCAGAGAAGCGCAAGAGGAGGCGCGCCTGGAATTAGGCGAACTTGAAAAAATTTGTGAATACTTGGTCTCGCCGGGCGGCACTACAGAGAAGGTCTATCTCTACTGTGCTAAAGTCAGTGTTCAAGGTGTTGGTGGCGTGTTTGGTCTTGCTGAAGAAGATGAAGATATCAAGGTACACTGCCTAGACTTTGAAGCAGCTTATAAATTGGTCGAAAATGGCACCATTAACAATGCTGCCGCTATTATGGGGCTTCAATGGCTGGCCTTAAACCGGGAACGCTTGCGAGAGCAGTGGCGCTAGACTAAGGGGAGAGTATTATTTTAATGCGTAAAAAGTATGTCCCCGACTTGGTTCAGCTTGGCGCGACCTTTGAAAGCAACTATAACCGCCTAATTCGTTTGATTCGAATGATGGGCGATGTTGAACGGATTCGCTTCAGCTTACATAACGGCATGTCTTACGTTGGGCAAGTACATATGACGCTTGTTGAGTCTTGTAAATATACCGATACTTTTTTGCTTGAACAAACCGCAGCGGCAGGGAAGTGGGTGAACAACCCCAAGCTTACGGTGCGTTTATATCATGATGCGGGTGTCGCTGAAGTGATAGCTCGCGATGGCCGCCAGTTAGCTCAGGGTGTAAATATCTACCCAAATCAAAAAATGCACTTGCCCGATGAAAAAAGTCAGATGAATACTTTTCTGACGGAATGGCTGAATTTCTGTATTTCTTATGGATGTTGCGACGAGAGTCCGTTTACCCATCAGAAAGTGTGAAAGTCTTATCAGACTGTTTGTCTTTATTAACGCTAATATCTGAGACGCGCGTAACAAAAAATTCATACCTTAGTATGAAAACACTAAAACAAAGCGTCATCATCATTTCCAAACTGCAATATTGAGCTAACTTATCTAGTTAATCTGCGAAAAGTTTAGTGAATCTATGGATAAAGCGTATTGCAGATCGGTTCTCTGAAGGAGTGAGTCTCAGTGTGCCGGGTCAAATTGGAATTGAGATTGTCAGATCAGCGATTTAGATAACAGAAAGAGCCGAACGAAAATGTCGAGTCATGTCAGTGCAGGGGGCGCTGTGATTAACCTCCTTCAAATAAGTGATTGCCACCTCACAAAGGATGCTGAAAGTGACTTGCTTGGTGTGGTGACACGCGAAAGCCTTGTTGCGGTGCTTGATAAAGTTGAAGCTGATATAGCTGCGAGCTTTTGTCCAAGCCCGGATTACGTTTTGGCGACGGGCGATATTGCACAGGATGCAAGTCTTGAAGCCTATCACTACTTCCAAACTCAAATTGAAGGCTTTAACGCTCCCAGCCGTTGGTTCTCTGGGAATCATGATGACCGTGGCATTATGGCTGAGGCCTTGGGTCACGGGGTCGAGACGGAGCGCTTGCTACGTGTTGGCAATTGGCAAATTATTTTATTAGATTCGTCTGTAACAGGTGCCGTACATGGCATGTTACGAGATGATGATTTAGCCTTTCTAGAGCGGTGCTTGTCTGAACGCCCCGATCTTCATACCTTAATTAGCTTTCATCACCATCCGGTTGATATCGGCAGTACCTGGCTGGATAAGATTGGTTTGCATAATCGAGATCAGTTTTTCGATATCGTTGACCGCTATGACAATGTCAGAGCGGTACTCTGGGGGCATATTCATCAAGAGTTTTCTGAAACGCGTAAAGGTGTTCAGCTGCTGGCGACGCCTTCAACCTGTATTCAATTTACTCCGAAGTCCCATGATTTTGGTGTAGAAGCGATAGCGCCTGGTTACCGATGGCTAAAGTTATTTGACGACGGTCGTTTAGAGTCAAAAGTTTCAAGAGCTGAAGATTTTCAGTTTAATTTAGATCTCGAGAGTAATGGCTATTGAAGTCTGTTATTTATTTACATGGTTTCAATAGTTCACCACAGTCTCACAAAGCCCAGTTATGCAAGGCTTATTTTGAGCGACAATGCCCTGGGCTTCGTTTAGAAATTCCAAAACTCCCCCCATCGCCACGCGAAGCGATTGCTCTGGTAGACAAGCTGATTGAAAGCATTGGTGTACAGAATCTGCTCGGATTCATTGGTAGCTCGCTTGGTGCTTATTACAGTATGCACTTGCTTGAGAGGTACTCTTTGCCGGGCTCCTCTCTGAAGGCAGTTTTGATCAACCCTGCTTTAAAGCCTTACGAACTGCTCGTTGATTATCTAGGTGAGAATACTAACTACTACTCTGGCGAAACCTACACTGTATTACCTTCACATATGGATGAGTTAAAGTCTTTGGAACTAAGCCCTAAGCAGAATGCTTCGTTGGTCAGTTCGGATAATGTTTATATCATGACGCAAACCGGAGATGAGGTCTTGGATTTCGCACAGGCTTTAGCATGTCTGCCTAAGGCTAAACTCTGGGTTCAGGCCGGTGGTGATCATGCATTTTGTGATTTTGAAAAGGTTTTGCCTTCCCTGCAATACTTTCTTTTATAGTCAGCGAATCGTCGCTATTTATGCCTTATAAAATAATTGGTGGTTTTTTCCCCAGTCAATCAGGTAAAATGCCGCTCTAATTTTACTCTATTTATTCCTAACTTCTCGGAGAATGCTCTTGGGCTCAAAAACCGCATTATATGAGGTGCATCAGGATTCCGGTGCCAAGATAGTAGATTTTGGTGGCTGGGACATGCCTTTGCATTATGGCTCTCAAATTGAAGAGCATAAAATTGTGCGCCAAAGCGCGGGTATGTTCGATGTGTCGCACATGACAATTGTTGATGTACAGGGTAAAGACTCTCGTGACTATCTTCGTTATTTGTTAGCGAACGATGTCGACAAGCTGCAAGAAACAGGCAAAGCACTCTATAGTGGCATGTTGGATGAGAAGGGTGGTGTGATCGACGACCTGATTGCTTATCGTATGCCTAAAGACTATCGCCTAGTGGTTAATTGCGGTACGCGAGAAAAAGACCTGGCTTGGATGAACAAGCAGGCTGAAAAATTTGATGTGGAATTGATTGAGCGCCCCGAGTTAGCCATGGTGGCCATTCAAGGCCCCGAAGCTATACAGAACATTAAGCAGGCTTCTCCTGATAATGCCGAGCTTATCGATAGTTTAAAAGTGTTCCAAGGCTTGGAAGCTGGCGATTGGATGTTCTGTCGCACCGGCTATACCGGTGAAGACGGTTTGGAAGTCATGGTGCCAAGCGATGCTGTTGCTGACTTTTGGAAAGCTTTGGTTGAAGCGGGTGTTAAACCATGTGGCCTGGGTGCCCGAGACACACTGCGTCTTGAGGCAGGTATGAACCTATATGGCTCCGATATGGATGAGTCTGTAACGCCGCTTCAGTCTGCTATGGGCTGGACAGTATCTTTCTCAGAAGACAGGGACTTCATTGGGAAAGCAGCGCTACTTGCGCAGAAAGAGCAGGGCGTATCGAGCAAATTGGTAGGCTTGGTGCTTGAGCAACGCGGTGTATTACGTGGCCATCAGAAAGTAATTGTTGAAGGTGTTGGCGAAGGTGAAATTACTAGCGGTAGCTTTTCACCTACACTTGGCTACTCGGTTGCCTTGGCGCGAGTACCTGCTGCGACGGGAGATAGTTGTGCTGTCGATATGCGTGGAAAGCAGGTGCCCGTTAGAGTGGTGCGCCCGCCTTTTGTTCGTAATGGTAAAAAAGTATTCGAGTAAAAAGCTCGTGCTTGTTGCTTAAATGTAGCAGGAACTTGCCAGAATAAATTTATTCACTATTTTAGTATTTGATTTAATTGTTATTTAGTTTGAGGATTGCAAA
>NZ_LWGJ01001320.1:0-1710 GCF_001635845.1 Oleiphilus sp. HI0132
GAATGGGAAATCGATAACATTCTTCAAGTCTACTGATCTAATTTCTATAGCGATGGAAAACCCCTGGAGTGCAAAGGATCATAAGGGAGTTATCATTAATTTGCTTGGAAGAGTCAATAAGAAAAGTAGAATGCTTCCCTTCTATTTAAAGCAAGCAATAAAAATAAATGCACCTCGCGAAATACTGAACGCGTTTAAGTCAAAAAGAGGTAGCTTTGATTCTTATAAAGATGCTGAAGGAAATACGCCCTTATTTGAAGCCGCTGTTTTATCCAATGAAAACCTATTTCGATTCTTGATCGAAGAAGGGTCGGAGCATAGTTTAAAAAATAAACTCGGCTTAACACCTTTACATTTTGCTTGCTCGTCAGCGCCAATCAAACAAAGTTATTCAATTATCGACTTTATGCAATCTAAGGGAGCCGACATTAACTATGTGTCTTCTGATGGGGTGTCTTGTCTTGCTAGCGCTATTTCTCACAATGCTCTTAATGGATCCCCAACAAATGGGGGGGGGCTAGTTGACGAGATGGTATTTCGAGGTGCAGCAATAAATTTATCTGTGCTGGTTGCAGATAAAGCTTTCTCACCCTTATATTCTGCTGTTTATTATAAAGATAACTCTGCCGCTATAAGGCTTGTTGAATTAGGCGCTGACGTAAATCAACGCCCTAAAGACAGAGAGTCAGTTCTTCACCTTGCAACACAGCAGTTAGACCGTGTACTTACGCACAAACTGATTGGTGCTGGAGCTTCGTTAAACGCGTTAGATTCAAAGAATCAAACTCCATTGTTTTATGCTTTCCCAAACTACAAAGAAGAGATGACGTCTAAGCACATGGAAATGATTAAGCTTCTCGTAAGCAGTGGTGCCAACCAATCCTTGAAAAACAACTCAGGTCTAACCGCTAAAGAATCATACGTTAACGCTAGAGCAAACTATCTCGAAGAACAGCGTCAGATCGCCTACAACAAACGAATGCAAGAACTTCGTAAACAGCGAATGGAAGAGATTGCAGAGGCGAGACGAGAGCGCAATAGACAGCGTCGAGCGGCCCAGAAAAGAAATGGCTTTCAATGGGGTAAATTCTTGGCAGGCGTAGCAGGCGCCGCAATCGGGGGTGCGCATAAGCTCGATGCAAGAACTCAGGCTGAATTTGTTACCGGGCTGATGAAAGACAGTCAAGCTGGGGTTGATGGACTATCCAACAGTATGTCTGCGTTTAATAATGCCACAAATGGTTTTAATGCATCGACGTATTCATCATCGAATAGTGATTATTCTTCTGGCGTGCCTTATATGGAGACAGTCGAATGGGCACGTCAACAGGGTGAAGAACATAAACAGGAGATTGAAAGGCTGAACCGAGACTATGGTCAAATGCTAAGTAGTTCTAACATTACGCTTGGATATGATGATGGTTCAGCTGAAAGAGCGAGGATAGCAAAACTTGAAGCAGAGCAAGCTAGGAGAGCTGAAGCACAGCGCATCAAAAATGAAGATCTCGCTCGACAATCGAGGATAAAACATCAAGAGTTTCTTCGTCAGGCTGAGAGAGAGAGGAAAGAGCGAGAAGATGCACTGCCTGATTGCGCGAAGCCTCCTACCGGACCGAACCCTAATCCAGGTAAAGGTTCTAGAGCAATCTGTCTGTAGGTCGCGGGTTTCAGGCAATTACGCAGTTAACACTGCTAAAAACATAAGGAAAG
>NZ_LWGJ01001321.1:0-1140 GCF_001635845.1 Oleiphilus sp. HI0132
GGTGGGTTAATCTATATCTGGTTGCTTATTCTGGGGGTTGAATATCCCTTGTTGTGGGCTTTAATTGCTTATCTTCTAAATTTTGTACCGAATATTGGTTCCATTATCGCAGCAGTACCCGTGATGTTGTTGGCCTTAATTCAATTAGGGCCTTTGCATATGTTGTTGGTTGCAGCGGGTTATTTATTTGTTAATACCTTGATGGGCAATGTTATTGAGCCGCGCTATATGGGGCGGGGCTTAGGGCTTTCTACTTTGATTGTTTTCTTGTCTTTGGTATTTTGGGGTTGGGTGCTTGGGCCAGTGGGGATGTTACTGTCTGTCCCACTGACCATGCTGTTAAAAATTGCCTTTGAAAGCAGTGACGAGACCCGCTGGATCGCAATCATTATGGGGCCAGATGTTGCTCAAGAAAAAGATGAGAAGCGGTAGTTCTAAATGAGCAGCTACCAAAGATCCTCTTCATCTTGAGAGTCGCTTTGAATTAGAATCCTTTTGAGGTCTTTTTCTCTGTCTTTGCTATGAGCTTCGGCTAAATCAACTTTTTCGCCGTAAACTTCGAGCCAGGTACGTGAGCCAGGTAGCATGTGAGCCAGGTCATACATGCCGGTACGTAAGGCTTCTAGAAATTCTTGATTACCTTTTTCTTGTTCCATCACCACGTTAAGCAATTTAAGGTTGCTTGTATTGCCCAGTTGATCCTGGATAACGGGTAATATTTTCTTAAGGCTCTTTATTTGTTGAGTTTGAGCTTCGTTTTGGCTGGTCAATTCCGAGATTTGTAGCTGTAGCTCTTCAACGACTTCAAGGTTGACGGACTCTTCTTCTTCATCTCCGAAGACGGTGATCGTTATTACTGTAATCGAAACAGAAATAATCACGATTAGTAAGAGTGCGACAACCAGTAGTACTATTTTGTTCGTCCCGACACTCTCTTCCAGAGCAGTAATTCGTTGCTTTTCAGTGAGTGGCTCGTGCTCCACTTCATCTTTCTTGGCCATGGTCTATCCTACGTCGCGAATTTGATGATGAGCTCGGGAGGTGTGCATGTAGTCATGCTAAATCGAACAGAAGTTATGCGAACCCCGGTGAGCCCAGATAGTTTTAGTGTAGACCAAAACTATCTGAAGTACCTACCAA
>NZ_LWGJ01001322.1:0-3049 GCF_001635845.1 Oleiphilus sp. HI0132
CCAGAACCACCTCACAGACCCAGAGATCATTAAAATCGCTGATAAAACAGCGACGGCAAAAACCATCAACCAGCGTTATATGATGACCTCCGGCATCGATAAGCTAGAAGCTTTGACTCGCGTTTTGGAGATGGAAACCTACGATGGTGTCATTATTTTCGTACGTACTAAAATTGCCACCGAAGAGCTTGCGTCAAAACTTAACGCTCGCGGTTATTCGGCGGCGGCTCTAAACGGCGATATAGCACAAGCGGCCCGAGAGAAAACAGTAGACCGCCTAAAGAAAGGTGGCATCGATATCCTTATCGGAACTGACGTTGTCGCGCGAGGTCTGGATGTGGAACGCATCAGTCACGTCATCAACTATGACGTTCCTTACGATACTGAAGCCTACGTTCACCGAATTGGCCGAACAGGCCGCGCCGGTCGTTCAGGTGATGCAATACTTTTCATCACACCACGTGAAAAGCGCATGCTTCGCTCTATTGAGAAGGCAACGAGCCAAGCTATTACACGAATGGATGTGCCGACAGCGAATGTCATTAATCAGATTCGCGTAGACCAGTTCAAGAAAAACATCCTGGAGCTACTTGAGTCTAACGACACCAGCTTTTTCCAAGAGATCATCGAAACGCTCATTGAAGAAAGTCATGCAGACCCGATCAAAATTGCTGCTGCACTCGCTCATATCAATAATGGTAATCGTCCCTTCTTGCTTGATCCGAATAGCGATAGAAAGATCAACAAACCCGAGCGAGAAAGGGAACCAAGGGAACCAAGAGAAAGAGATAGCCGAGGCGGTATGGATAAGTTGAAAGCCGCTCCTCGCCCACTAAGGGATCATCCAGATGTTAAACTGGTTCGCTACCGCTTGGACGTAGGCTATAAAGATAATGTCAAACCTGGCAATATCGTCGGCGCTATCGCAAACACTGCTGATTTAGATAGCGAATACATCGGACAAATTGAGATATACAACAACTTCAGTACGGTAGACTTACCTGACGGCATGCCTAAGTCGGTTTTATCTTTACTTAAAGCAGCTCGTGTCGCGAACAAGCCAATCAATCTGCGTAACTTCTCTATGGATGAAGTTGACGAAGGCTCTTTAAGGCCTAGCCCTAATAAGCGAAACACTAAGCCTCGCTCAAATCGACGTAGCGGAAGCAAGCCAGACCGTAAAGGAAAGGCTAATCGAAGCCGTGATAGAGATAGAAGCTAAGTAAATTGCAGACACAAAAAAACCGGACTTAGAGAAATCTAGTCCGGTTTTTTTGTGTCTAACAGCAGTTCTAGTTATTGCTAATTAATAACTTACTTACTGTTTTCAAGAATATAGTTAACTGTCGCAGCAATCTCGTCATCAGAGCAAGACATACATGTACCTTTAGGAGGCATCGCGTTTACACCAGAAATAGCATTAGCGATCAAAGCATCCACACCTTTTGCAGAACGATCAGCCCAAGTCGCTGCATCACCAAATTTCGGAGCGCCCATCGCACCAGTACCGTGACATGCTGCACATGAAGTGTCATAGATTTCTTTTGCGCTTTTAGGCCCTGACGCTACGGCTGCAGCAGCTGTACCACAGTCATCACCTTCAACACATACTTTACCGACCGGCTTCAATCGATCACGAATAGAGTCTTCATCCATTGCTGCATTAACAGAGAACACGACTGCCATAGTCATTACAGTTGATAGCAACACTTTGATTAGCTTATTCACTTAACACCTCATCTCTCATTTAATATTTATAGTGCACCTACTCTCATTTGATATTTATAGTACACCTATAATGTTGGCAGCATTATAGGGCATATTACAAACAACACAACCGTAGATATCTTCGAAAAAGCCCGGAAAAGTCGTTCTAAGGCAGCCAAATAAACCTATCTCACACCTTATTCCTAGATTAGGTCATATTTGTTAATTTTTTCTGCATTGTTCTTTGTTCAAAGCCCAATCCTTGACTACACTTGAACTTGAGTTTGAAAATATTCGCAAGAGCTGGTTTCTGTCCCAAGTTATAAAAAGGATGAAGAGCCCTTCAAATAGGTAATTCAAACAGCAATATGAGCCTCTCAGGTAACCCCTATAAAGTTATTACAGAGTACTCATTGAATAGTAAATTAAAATGGAAAAGGTTAGATAATGTCAGAAACACTTTCAGGAACCGTTAAATGGTTCAATGAATCAAAAGGCTTTGGTTTTATTCAGCGTGAGAATGGACCAGACTTGTTTGTTCACTTCAGCAATATTCAAGGCGACGGTTTTAAAACTTTGGCAGAAGGCCAAGCAGTTACATTTACAGAAGGCTCTGGCCAGAAGGGCCCTCAGGCTGAAAATGTAAACCCTGCATAGTAAGAATTCCTCATTCAACCCCGTTCCGGGGTTGAATTTTTCCTCTCTCACAAGCCTCACACTCAGTCAGCTAAACTCCTCAAATAAGCGACCTCTAGCGAAACCAACGTTTACCATTTCGAAAAGCTCTATTCAATTCAAACAGTCCACGATTGAAGTGCACTCGACACTTTTGTAACAGCGTATACTCTATGATTCGACGCTGATATAGGTGCAGGCTGACATGCCCCCAAACTACCCACCAGCGAACCGGATTCATTCCTTTACCTGACTTACCCGTGTCTTTATTCAAAAGCATTACATTCAATTGAACATCTGGCTTTTTAGGGTGATCGAGCACTAGACCAGTACCTTTAAAGCCCATTTTCTTGTATCGATAGACCCAATCATCGAGACTCGAAACCATTACGTACTTCTTACCCGCCGACAAGCCTTCACGGTACATATTTTCAAACACACCATGCAGAACGTCGGTGTCCTGATAGTACTTTTCAATACATATCGCGGTAATTTCCATAAGCTCTTCATATTGAGGCAGCTTTGCAAAAAGGCTCTTTGGTAATAACTGGTCAAGCTCAAATGGCTTCTCACCTCGCTCACCAAATACCAGCAAAGCACTACCGATTACGCGCTCATTATGAAAAGCAATCAATATCCGACCATAAGCATCCTGCTGCATAGCAAA
>NZ_LWGJ01001323.1:0-461 GCF_001635845.1 Oleiphilus sp. HI0132
GCGCCTGGGTCATTAAATGGGGTGTTAATTTCTTGATTATATGGAGCAGCTCCTAACAAGGTAATGATTGGCGCGGTGCTGTCGACGACGTTAACTGTACGCGATACAACAATAGCTGAATTACCAGCAGTGTCAGAAACATTGTAGTTTATGATGTAGCTGCCAACGCTTCCGCTGATTACGCTACCTGAACTTACTATGCTTGCACTAATATCTCCGTCAACATTGTCGACGGCGCTGGCACCTTCATCTGAGAAGCTATCGCCTCTTTCTAGTGTAACAACTGCGTCGCCGATAAGTGTTATTACTGGTGCAGTCGTATCTTGAACGATCACCTCGCGCGTTACGGTCGTGGCTACATTGCCAGCTTCATCGGTAACATCGTAAGCAAGTGTGTAAGTGCCGGCAGTGTCAGAATCGACGTTTCCACTGATCATAATGTTGGCGCTGATATCTCCATC
>NZ_LWGJ01001324.1:0-1365 GCF_001635845.1 Oleiphilus sp. HI0132
TCGAGAAACGAATTAGTGCCTTCAAGTTGGTTGTCACCACCAATTAGATTAATGAATTCGGTGCGCTCATGCTGAAGTGAAAGCGATATGGCGTTTTCTCGAGCTGTACTTAAAAGCTTTTTACAGGCAAACAAAGCATCGGGGCTTTGCTTACTTGCAGACTGTGCATAGTTCATGGCGCTTGATAAGGCCTCGCCTTTCGGTACACTTTCTAGTGCTAATCCGGTTTGAACGGCTGTTTCGGCATCCATTCTCTGCCCGAGCAAGATCATTTTACTTGCCCACGCTTCGCCAATTAACCAACTCAACCGCTGTGTGCCACCAGCGCATGGTAAAAGACCAACACCTGCTTCAGGCAGTGCAACCTGAGCCTGTTCTTCGACGATACGGATATCACAGGCAAGTGCACACTCAAGACCTCCACCCATCGCGTAACCATTGATAGCCGCGATGGATACACCCTTAAAACTTGCAAGGGCTTCAAATGCTTCGCCAAAACGGTGTGCAACATCTTTTGAAAGTATCTTGTCGCCGCTACTAAACTGCTTAAGGTCTGCACCAGCAGAGAAAAACTTTTCGCCTTGCCCGTGTATGACTAAGGCACTTATTCCGCTCATTGCATTGAGTTTTACGATGACGCTTGAAAGCGCGCCAAGGCTTTCCAAGTCCCAGGTATTTGCAGGTGGATTGTTGATAGTAATTTTAGCAATATGACCATCGACAGTAACAATAATTTTGTCACTAGGGGAAATAGTCTGATTTTCTTGTGTCATAGCGGGTGTTCTTTCCTTTTTCAGAAGATTGGAATGCGCGAAGCTTGCCTACTAGCTTATCCGAGAAGCTGGAAGTTTTCATCAGATAACAAGGCTCTAGCAATGATTAAGCGCATTACTTCGTTAGTACCTTCGAGAATACGATGCACGCGCGTATCTCTAAAGTAACGTTCGATAGGGTATTCCTTGATATAGCCGTAACCACCGTGCAATTGTAGGGCTTCATCGCAAATCTTAAAACCGAGATCAGTCGCTAGGCGTTTAGCCATCGCGCAATGAACCGATTTATCGGCTGCACCTTGGTCGAGTTTAAATGCGGCTAGGCGGATCATCTGGCGAGAGGCTACAAGCTCTGTCAGCATATCAGACAGTTTGAACTGGGTGGCTTGAAAATCGGCAATCGTCTGATTGAATTGCTTGCGCTCCTTAACATAGCTAATACTCTGTCGCAGGCTCGCGCGCGCAGTACCGACTGAGCAGGCAGCAATATTGATTCGGCCGCCATCTAGGCCTTCCATCGCCAACTTGAAACCGTCACCTTCATGTGCCAAAAGGTTTTCTTTGGGTACGCGTACATTCTCAAAATGAATCA
>NZ_LWGJ01001325.1:0-1559 GCF_001635845.1 Oleiphilus sp. HI0132
TGAAAGCGCATTACTTGTTTTGCATTTGCTCTTTAATCAAATCACCGATTGTAGTTGGTCCAGCAGACTCAACTTGCTTCTCACGAACTTCTTTCATCGCCTGCTTTTCGTCATCGATATCTTTAGACTTAACAGACAAATTAATTACGCGATTCTTACGATCAATATTGATGATCTTAGCTTCTACTTCATCGCCTTCTTTAAGCTGAGTAGTTAGATCTTCAACACGATCCTGACTCATTTCAGAAGCTTTCAAAGTCGCTTCAACATCTTCGCCAAGTTCTACAATAGCTGCTTTCGCATCTACTGACTTAACAGTACCTGTAACGATAGTACCTTTATCGTTAACCTGCACGTATTCAGCAAATGGGTCGCGCTCAAGCTGCTTGATACCTAAAGAGATACGCTCACGCTCTGGATCAACAGAAAGAATCACAGTTTCAATCTCGTCGCCTTTCTTGTACTTACGAACAGCTTCTTCGCCAGTTTCGTGCCAAGAAATATCAGACAAGTGAACTAGACCGTCAATGCCGCCATCCAAACCAATGAAGATGCCGAAGTCAGTGATAGATTTGATCTTACCGCTAACTTTATCTTCTTTGTTGAACTTGCTTGAGAACTCTTCCCAAGGATTAGCGTGACACTGCTTAATACCTAGAGAAATACGACGACGCTCTTCATCGATATCAAGAACCATTACTTCAACTTCATCACCTAACTGAACAACCTTAGATGGGTGAATGTTCTTGTTAGTCCAATCCATTTCAGAAACGTGAACAAGACCTTCAACGCCTTCTTCAATTTCTGCGAAACAACCGTAGTCAGTTAGGTTAGTTACGCGCGCAGTTACACGAGTATTCTCTGGGTAACGCTCTTTGATCTGTACCCATGGATCTTCACCTAGCTGCTTAAGGCCTAGTGAAACACGGTTACGCTCACGATCAAACTTCAATACTTTAACATTGATCTCGTCACCAACATTTACGATTTCACTTGGATGCTTAATACGCTTCCAAGCCATATCTGTAATGTGTAGAAGACCGTCAACACCACCTAAGTCAACGAAAGCACCGTAGTCAGTAAGGTTCTTAACGATACCCTTGGCTTCCATACCTTCAGCCATTGACTCAAGCAATGCTTCACGTTCTGCACTATTTTCAGCTTCAAGCACTGAACGACGAGAAACAACAACGTTGTTACGCTTCTGATCTAGCTTGATAACTTTAAATTCTAATTCTTTACCTTCAAGGTGTAGCGTGTCACGTACTGGACGAACATCAACCAATGAACCAGGAAGGAAGGCACGGATAGTTTTCAGCTCAACAGTGAAACCACCTTTAACCTTACCGTTAATCACACCTTTAACGATTTCTTCAGCTTCAAATGCTTTCTCAAGCTCTTTCCAAGCTTCAGCACGCTTAGCCTTCTCACGAGATAGGCGTGTTTCACCGAAGCCATCTTCAACAGCATCTAGTGCAACATCAACAGAGTCACCGATCTTTAATTCGACTTCACCGCTCTCGTTAACAAATTGAGATAGAGGTATAACACCTTCTGAC
>NZ_LWGJ01001326.1:0-1815 GCF_001635845.1 Oleiphilus sp. HI0132
GATTTCAAACTGATCCGCTCTCAAAGCATTGATGCTTTGCATGTGACAGCCGAAGAGTATGAGCACTTGGGGACGGGTGCCAGGCACCTGCATTTTGCGACCACTAATACCGAAAACGTATTTTTGGTAGGTCTAAAAACAGTTCCGACTGACAACTCTGGCGTCGCACATATTCTTGAGCATACGGCACTGTGTGGTAGCGAGAAATATCCGGTTCGTGACCCCTTCTTTATGATGATCCGCCGATCCTTAAATACTTTTATGAATGCCTTTACCAGTAGTGACTGGACGGCTTACCCTTTTGCAAGTAAAAACAAGAAAGATTTTAATAATCTTCTCGAAGTGTATCTCGATGCAGTTTTCTTCTCTCGACTCGACGAGATGGATTTTCTACAAGAGGGCATCGACTTGAGTTTGAAAAAGCAGATGATGCCAATAGCGATCTGAGTTACAAGGGTGTTGTTTATAATGAAATGAAGGGAGCGATGAGCTCACCGGTTAGTCAACTATGGCAGACATTAACGCGCCATTTGTATCCGACTACTACCTATCACTTTAATAGTGGTGGAGATCCTGAGCATATCACCGGTTTAAGTTATGATGACTTAAAAGGCTTTTACAAAAAGCACTATCATCCAAGTAATGCTGTGTTTCTGACCTTTGGCGATATTCCAGCTTATGAGCACCATTGTCACTTTCAGGGTTACGCTTTATCCAGATTCTCTAAAGAAGATCACCGAATCAGAATCAACGATGAGCAACGCTATTGTGCACCGATTCGGATTCAGGAAAATTACCCCGTTGAAAAAGATGAGCCGACCGAACATAAGACGCACATTGTTGTCTCATGGTTGTTAGGTTACAGCTTTGATTTGGAACAAAACCTCGAAGCACATCTATTGGCTGATGTGTTGTTTGAGAACAGTGCTGCACCATTGCAGCGAGCATTAGAGGCTTCAAAGCTAGGGCATGCGCCATCACCCTTGTGTGGTTTGGAAGACTCTAACCGAGAAATGGCTTTTGCGTGTGGTTTAGAGGGAAGTGAACCGGGTAAAGAGGAAGAGCTAGAAGCAGAAATCTTCGCTGTGTTAGAGAAAGTTGCCCAAGAAGGTGTTGCTAAAGAACGTTTGGATGCGGTATTGCATCAGCTTGAGTTAAGTCAGCGAGAAATTGCGGGAGACAGTTACCCTTACGGTTTGCAGTTGATACTCGGCGCATTGCCTTCGATGTTGCACGGTGGCGACCCGGTCGCATTGCTAGACCTTGAGCCGGTGATTGAAAAGTTAAGAGAGCGCGTTAAAGACCCTGAATATTTCAAATCTTTGGTGAAAAAGCACTTATTGGATAACTCACACCGAGTCACTTTATCTCTTCGTCCGGATACTTCTTACGATGAGGTCAGAACAGCTCTGCTAACGAAGCAACTAGCTGAAATTAAGCAGAATCTGAACGAGGAAGAGAAGCAAAAGGTCATAGATCAGGCGGAAGCCTTGAAGCAGCGTCAGATCATGAAAGATGATGAATCGATCTTGCCTAAGGTTGGCATTCCAGACGTGCCCCTGCATTTACACTTCCCCAAAGGCGAACCAGCCAAAGTTTCGGATAATATTACTTGTTACCACCAAGGCACAAATGGCTTGGTCTATCAGCAGATTATTATTGATATGCCTGAGCTTAGCGAAGACTTGCAAGCACTCTTGCCGATTTATACTGCCGTGGTTACCGCTCTAGGTGCGGGCGAGAGCAGTTACCTGGAAATGCAGAATAAGCAGTCTGCTTTAACTGGTGGCCTGGGAGCGTACAGCTCCGTTAAGG
>NZ_LWGJ01001327.1:0-3756 GCF_001635845.1 Oleiphilus sp. HI0132
TGATCCACGAGCATAGACTGAAGACAGGCACCACGACGTAATAAGTAAGGTTGGATAGGTTAACGCGTCGCGTTAGCAACCCACGAATACCAGCATGATCACCGTCGAAATTACTTGCTTCATCTGATGCGTTGACGCTTCCCTAACGGGAAGAATGTTAATTAAAAAGAAAGGCTCTGGCCGAGGTTCCGGCAGGATTTTGTGCGGGCCTCTTGACGTGGGGAGTCATACCAACGCTTTTGTCGTGGGGCGCTGTAAGCGTCCAAGCCCCGCAGGGGCTGAACCACCAACTTTTTGTTAGGCAGATCATCGCACAAATTCGTAATTATGCCACTCAGGACGCTCTTCTTTTTCTAGAAACTCAACAATTGAACTCTTCGCAATATCTGTAGCAATACAGTACTTTTCGTGCAGTGGCTCACTCTCTCCGAAAGAGATTTCCTTTCGATCAGCTACTGAAATATTTTCATTTCGAGAATCACTTAAAGCACGAAATTCACTAGCATTTTCATCATAAAATATGAGGCCAGATATTTCGTCACTCCATTCTAGAGCGAAGTAAACACGAATATAGTTTCTGGCACCAAAAATGAATCTTTGCCACCAAGGCCTTAAACCATCGTCAGCTGCCAGCAATATCTTTCCTGATTTCGAATTTAGCGCATTCCGCAGTGCTTCTCTTGTCTCGGAGAAGTTCTCAAATTCTAATTCCTTACCGTCTAAGGTAAGAAAATATTTAGTGTGAGATTCCAAATTCATTTTATTGCCTAACGCCCGCCTCAACGAGCAAATTTTGCTGGCGGCAGTTTTGCCGCGCAGCGCAAAAGTGGTGACAGAAAAATTTGTCCGTTGGAGGCGCTTGTTAAAATCATTTATTTATGCAACCATAATGAAACCATATTGCAACCATGAGTGTTTTTTATGCCCGCAATTACAGTGAAGAATATACCAGACATTTTATACAGCCAGCTAAAACAATCTGCTGAAGCACACCACAGAAGTATAAATAGTGAGCTTATTGTATGCCTAGAGAAGGTTTTGAGACCACAAAAAATAGATAAAGACCAACTTTTAATGAATGCACGAACAATGAGGCAAAAACTAAAAGGTTTGAAAGTTACTGAGGAAGATTTAACTAAAGCCAAAGCTGAAGGCAGAGAATGATTGTAGCTGACACTAATACAATAGCTTACTTATATTTACCCTCTGACTATAGCGAATACGTAGAAGCCTTGCTATTGAAAGACCCAGATTGGATTGCCCCTATATTATGGCGCAGTGAGTTACGAAACATCTTAGCTTTGTACCTTAGAAAAGAGCTTATTTCTATGGAGGATGCCTTAGAAATACAACAACAAGCTGAGAATTTACTCAAAGACAATGAATATACCGTAAATTCTTTCGAAGTATTAAATACTGCAAATGAATCAGGTTGTTCTGCTTATGACTCTGAGTTTATTTGCTTGGCAAAGAGCCAAAACTGCAAACTAGTGACTGCTGACAAAAAAATACTAAAGCAATTTCCAGACATAGCGATATCTGCCAGAGAGTACGTTGCTTAGAAATTTTAACGCCGCCAGCAACGGCGAGCGAAGCGAGTCCAGCCCACGGCCCTTTGTGGGCGATGTTGGCTGGCCTGGTTATATTTTTCTTTCAATGATGAACCCTGACTCGTCACCACAATGAATATAAATTTCACCGTCACCTTGTAAAGGAGTAGGAAATTCAATTTTACCCCGACCACAAAGGTCATCACCCTCGCAAGTGCCTTGCCAGCTAAACTCAAGATAAGGTGTTCGGTGAGATACCCTAACATCGAGCCACCCTTTTACAGCACCAAAAACGAACTGGCCTAATCCATCTTCAGTAAACTCAAAATAACCGGGTTCATCGAGGTCAACGTAGTCTTGAGGCCAAGTTGTCATTGACTTAATTTTCCATCGGCCTACAAAATCGTGCACTGAATTCTCCCTGAAATATAACGCCCAGCTCACCGCGCGTAGTAATGTTGGCGACTTTGCTGCGTGTTTTTGCAGGAAAGGTGCAAACATTACGGAGTCCGGTGGAGCTGTTTGTTATGCTTAGTTGAAGATTATTTCCGTGGACTCAATATCGCACGATTGTGATTCAGTTAAACATATTTTATAAAAAATATGAGCTGACTTAGGAATTATGTCAAAAAAGTTTGTTAGATCTACGATATGGTCTTTGAAACCTTCTGGGTGATCCAGAGGTAAACTAAGGCAATTAAACGTGTTGTCATTATTATAAACACATTGAAAACTAGCGTATTGACTACAGCCATACTCCTGACTTGCACTAGATGGCGTTTTGCATTGCATTGAAAAAAGCAATTCATCTTCATTAGTATCTAATATATTATTTGCGCTTAAATAAACGTTACTATCATATATAAATGAGCCAGATGCTGGATTCCCCTCTTTATCATAAACGTAAGCAGTCCACCAAATACTAAGAGTATGACTTACATCAAATTCATTCTCTGGAACCCCTGAACGGATGTTTGCAGTACTTGGCTCCAAGGGTGCCCCCAAAAACTTAAGTAAAAGATTATCTTCTTGCCCTAAATCGGTAGACTCGTTACGTTCTAATTGTCCAGATGAGGTTTCATTAGCGCCTGACCCCCCTCCGCCACAAGCAACTAAAAGAGATGTGGTTATTAAAATTGGTAATACTTTTATTGAGTTTTTCATATACCCTCCTTGGTGGGTTGTAAATAGCATAACGCCAACATTTTAGGTAGGTTTGTGGAGCGGCGAAGCCGTGGAGCAAAGCTATCCTAAACATGTTCTTGTTACACGTTGATGTTGTAGTTCAATTTGGCTTCATCGCCGGTTATGCCGCGAAAACCCCAGCAATGAGCTGGCTGCTCTTTGATAGTTATTTCAATATCTACAGGTGAAATACCTAATTGTCTTTCAATTTCTGTAAATAGAGACTTTATCAGTGCTTTTTGGGTCTCTTTTTCACGCCCTTCCATCATATTAATTTCTATTACCGTATAAGCTTCAGAACGCCCACCAGGGTAATAAAAATCTTCTTTATCCATTGGCACAAAACGATGAGCACGCTTATCTTCTGGCATGCCCAATATTGATTGCATACAGCCATGAATGACTTGAGATAGATTAGATTTAATTGGATTTAAGTGTTCGTTAATTCCATAAACGATGATCATTATGATTCCATTTCAAACGTGTAACGCCGTGCTTTGCGGCGAGCGGCGCGTAGCAGAGCGAGTCCAGCCCACGGGTGTTTTCCGTGGGCGATGCAAGAGCACTTGGTTATGTGGTGAACCCTTGCAAACCACCAAAGCCCCTGAGTGGAGCGAGAGCGGAACCTAAGCCAGCCAAGCTGCGCGCTAAAATTAATAACGACCCGATTTTACCGAGCCAACTAACAGCACACCACGATAAAAACACAAAACTGTGATGATGCCTTTAATTTACTATTGGCACCGGATTAACACTGTGGTGTGCCACAAACCACGAAAACTTAAACGGTGGAATGCTTAAAAAGAAACGAGGCATCCCAGCCAAATATTGAGCCATTAACTAAAATGGCTGAAACATATAACGCCAAGCTAAGAGGCGCGCATTTATGCGCGTCCTTGCTTGAGCGCCTGGTTATATGCTTTTTAATTGGTTAAACCTAATGCCCAAAAACAAACCGACGAATGCTGCTAAGCAATAATAAATAAGCCTAGGAACATCATTAATTACGTCGTTTAGATCA
>NZ_LWGJ01001328.1:0-1571 GCF_001635845.1 Oleiphilus sp. HI0132
TTTGGCTAGGCGAAATGTAATAATTGTTCAACAGTTTTTCGAAAAAGCGTGACAGAATTAGGCTTTCTGAAAATTAATTGAAAATAATCTTAGAATAGGACGGCGTGAATTGTTATAAATGGCGCGTGAAAAATAGCTATGTAGAAGTGATAAACAAACATCGACGCAGGTTCAGTAAGGCGTCGATGCAGGGTTGAGTTGGTAGGGGTTAGGCGACGGTAAGCTTGATATTTTCTTTATTCAGAATACTTACGATGCTTTCCGGTGGTGTTTCACTGGTAAATATATGATGAGCTTCGGCAATGTTACCAAGCCGAGTTAAGGCATCCCGTCCGAATTTTGAATGGTCAGCGGCAAGGAAAATATTGCGGGAGTTCTCGACAATTGCTCGAGAAACTCTCACTTCCTGATAGTCGAAGTCGAGCAGGTCACCTGTATCGTCGACACCGCTGATGCCAATGATCGCGTAGTCGACTTTAAACTGGCTGACGAAATCTATCGTTGCTTCACCCATTACACCTCCATCACGATTGCGGACAACACCGCCCGCGATAATAATTGTAAAGTCATCTTTGGTGCTCAAGATGCTCGCTACGTGAAGGTTGTTAGTAATCACCGTGAGGTTATTGTGGTTGAGAAGTGCCTGGGCTATTGCTTCAGTGGTGGTGCCGATATTGATGAAGATAGAAGAGTGGTCAGGAATCTCTAGCGCCACGGCTTCAGCAATACGCTGCTTTTCTTTGAGGAAAGCAACTTTACGGTTAGAGTAAGAGGTATTTAAAATAGTGGAGCTAAGGCCTGCGCCGCCGTGAAAACGTTGGATCTTGTTTTCGTTGTCGAGCTCTTTTAAGTCTCGACGAATGGTTTGTGGTGTAACATCAAATTTGCTGGCAAGCTCTTCAATTGTTGCAAACCCGGAACTACTTACGATCTCTATGATACGAGAGTGTCTTTCACTTTGTTTCATGGTAACGCAGACTTCTTATAAACAGTTAACGAAAGCATAGGTCGTGCAATATAGAAGAACCCTTCACCTGCACACCTGGCTAATATTGAAATAATAACATTTACACATGTAAGTGTATTGAACTATACGACAAAATAATATTTTTAGGGATCATAATATGGCTCAGTTCATTCTTTCTATTGATCAAGGGACGACAAGCTCACGTGCTTTACTATTTGATCACCAAGGCCGTGTAGCGTTTACTGCGCAAGCTGAATTTACCCAGCACTTTCCAAACGATGGATGGGTCGAACATGATCCAGAAGAAATATGGAGTACGACTGTCAGCGTAATCAAGCAAGTTCTTGCCAAATTAGATCTTGAATCCGACCAGGTAATGGGGATTGGTATTACCAATCAGCGGGAGACGACGATTGTTTGGGATAGAAAGACAGGAAAGGCAATCTATCCGGCAATTGTTTGGCAGGATCGCCGAACCTCTGAGTTTTGCCAGAGCCTGAAAGATAAAGGCTTGGAAGATACTATTTCTGAAAAGACTGGCTTGTTGGTAGACCCATACTTCTCAGCGAGTAAGATTCGTTGGATTCTTGATAATGTCGATGAT
>NZ_LWGJ01001329.1:0-2953 GCF_001635845.1 Oleiphilus sp. HI0132
AAAAATGGCTCGCTTTATAGGTAGCTAACAGCATTCTTTTGGAAATAATTTGTAAGGCCATATTATGTCTTCAGATCCGGAGTCCGAACACTTAAAGCTTAAGTCGGGTTCATTTATAAATAACCCTCGTAACAGGGCGATTATTTATCAATTAATCCTGGTTTTCGCACTTGGCTACTTTTTCTATTCGATTGTTTCCAATGCAATCGCCAATATGGAAGCTCGAGGAATAAAAAGCGGTTTCGGCTTTTTATTTACTACCGCAGGCTTCGATATCTTAATGTCCTTGATTCCTTACGATGCGACACATACCTACGGGAAAACATTTATCGTAGGTTTGCTTAATACGATTATGGTTTCGATGATTGGTATCGTATTGGCAACTATTATCGGCTTTGTTATGGGGGTCGCTTATTTCTCCCACAACTGGTTAGTCAGACGCTTATCAGTCATTTATGTAGAAATATTTCGAAATATTCCATTATTACTACAAGTCTTCTTCTGGTATTTCGCTGTACTGGCTTCATTGCCCGGAGCGCGTGACAGTTTTTCTGTTGGTGAATCGATTTTTCTAAATGTTCGAGGCTTGTTTATCCCAAGTGTGATTGATGAGCAAGGCTCAATGTTTGTATACGCTTCATTGTGTATAGCGATTGCTGGCATATTCTTTCTTCGCCGCTGGGCGCATAGAAGGCAAGATGATACGGGCGAGCAGTTTCCTGTATTTTCAGTCAGTCTGGGTATTCTTTTTGGGCTGCCGCTACTGACAACACTAATAATGGGTGTTCCTTTTCACTTGGAATACCCAGAGCTTGGGCGCTTCAATATCAGCGGTGGAACCTCAATAATCCCGGAACTAATGGCTTTGGTTTTAGCTTTAAGTATTTATACCGGTGCATTCATTGCAGAAGCTGTTCGAGCGGGTGTTCAATCGGTGCCGCATGGACAAACTGAAGCCGCACGTAGTGTTGGCTTAAGTGAGCGAAAGATTATGTCACTGATCGTCGTGCCCCAGGCGATGAGAGTCATCACGCCTTTGCTAAATAGTGAATATCAAAGCTTGGTGAAAAACTCGACGCTGGCTACAGCTATTGGTTACCCGGATTTGTTTACTGTCTTTGTCGGCACCACACTCAATCAGACGGGACAAGCGATAGAAATCGTATTTATGACAATGGCGGTCTATTTTGTCATAAACATGTGTATTTCCTTTGTTATGAATCGATTCAATTCGAAAGTCGCTTTGGTGGAAAGGAAGTAAATGATGAGAGAGTTTAAAGCGCTGCCTGATAAACCGGCACCCAAGGATACAGTTGGTGTCATTGGCTGGATTAAAGAAAACCTTTTTTCTAATATCTTCGATTCAACAGCTACTATTATTATCCTAGCAATTTTATTCTCCGTTGTTCCTGGCATGCTGGATTGGCTGATTTTTTCAGCCGACTGGAGTGGTGACAGCCAGGAAGCTTGCTCTAAAGAAGGCGCGTGTTGGGTATTTGTTTCTGCCTGGATGCAACAATTTATGTATGGCAGTTACCCCAGCTCAGAACTGTGGCGAGTGAATCTTGCTTTATTGAGTCTCGCTGCTGTCATTGCTTTGCCTTATGTCTTGCCAAAAGATCTTCGGAATAAGATTGGCGTCCCGGTATTTTTGTTATTTCCATTTGTCTGTGCGACATTTCTGGACGGTAGCCTGTTTGGTTTGATGACAGTAAGTACTGACTTATGGGGTGGCTTTGCACTGAATATCTTTTTGGCGTCAGCGAGTATTATTATTGCTTTTCCGTTGAGCTTTTTATGGGCCCTAGGTCGACGATCGGAGATGCCTTTTATACGTAGTGTCTGTATTTTGTTGATCGAGTTTTTTAGGGGAACCCCGGTTTTAGCCCTATTTTTTATGGGCTCGGTAATGCTGCCATTATTTTTTCCTGAAGGCACCAGCGTAGATAAATTACTTAGGGTGTGGATTGTTCTGATTCTATTTATGTCGGGCTATATGGCAGAAGTATTTAGGGGTGGCTTTCAAGCAATTCCCCAAGGGCAATACGAAGCCGCTGACTCGCTTGGCCTAAGTTATTGGCAGAAAACTTTGCTGATTATATTGCCCCAGGTGATCAAAGTATCGATGCCCAATATTCTTGCTACCTTCGTTATGCTATTCAAAAATACTACCTTCCTTTTGATCATCGGTATATTTGAAATGCTCAGTACCACTCAAACTGCTTTGAATAACTCAAACTGGTTAGGGGGACATGCAACGGAAGGCTACTTATTTGTCGCTATGGTCTTTTGGTGTTGCTGCTTTGGTATGTCAATGATCAGCAGTAATATCGAACGCAAGCTGGATACCAGCCATAATAATAAATAGCGCTGTCTACTACGGAGATTAATGATGAAAACAGATGTAAAAAGCCAAAACTCTGAGGTTCTGGGCAGTAAAGATAACGTTATTGAAATTAAAGATCTGAATAAATGGTATGGCAATTTCCATGTGCTCAAAGATATAAACTTAAGTGTCAAAAAGGGTGAACGAATTGTTATCTGTGGACCATCTGGTTCAGGTAAATCGACGATGATTCGTTGTATCAACCGACTGGAAGAGTTTCAAAGAGGGTCTTTGGTTGTGAATGGTGTTGAGATGATCGAAGACGTTAAGAATATCGAAGCGATCCGTCGTGAAGTCGGTATGGTTTTTCAGCACTTCAATCTGTTTCCCCATTTGAGCATTTTAGAAAACCTGACGCTTGGGCCAATTTGGGTACAGAAAAAACCCAAAGAGGAAGCCGAAGCGATTGCAATGAAGTATCTGGAGCGAGTGAAGATTCCAGACCAAGCACTTAAGTACCCGGGTCAGTTATCGGGTGGTCAGCAACAACGTGTAGCGATTGCACGATCTCTTTGTATGTCACCTCAAATCATGCTGTTCGATGAACCAACCTCTGCTCTTGATCCG
>NZ_LWGJ01001330.1:0-7617 GCF_001635845.1 Oleiphilus sp. HI0132
CGGCGCCACCCAAGTCTCCGCCCATATTGCGTAGTTTCTTGGTGCCGAAAATAAGTGCTACGATCAATAATATAATCAGTAGCTGCATTGGACTGATACCCATAACCTTCTCCTATTTCTGTTTACGAGATGCTTTTTCTTCAAGGCCTGATAAGTCAAAACGACGCTCAAGTTCTTGAAGGATGTCCTTAGCTTCGAGGTCCAGGTGTGAAAGCATTACCAGGCTGTGAAACCATAAATCAGCGGTTTCATAGACTAAGGCTTTCTTACCTTCGTCATCCTGAGCATCTTTGGCTGCAAGAATTGCTTCGGTGCACTCTTCACCGACCTTTTCCAATATTTTATTTAAGCCTTTGGCGTGTAGGCTGGCAACATAAGAGCTGCTGGCATCGGCTTGTCGACGCTCGGCCAAAACTTCTGTTAACTGTTCTAAAACCGTAGACATGGTAACTAAACTGCCTGTTATTTCGTGATTCGTTTGGTGCGGAATATAAAGTACGCACCGACTATTGCTGGCCCGATTTCAGACCAGGTTAAATTTGTTAACCACTGCTGTGTGTCTGGTTTACTTAGGGCAATGGCTAGCACCAACAAGGTACCACCTATCATATAGTCTTTTGTTTGTTTGCGCTGTAGATTTATGTCATTTTTTAGCTGGATAGTTTGCTGTTCGCGCTTTTGTGTAAAGCTATCTAAGTGCTTAATTTGATTCATGGCATCAAATATCAACTTGGGCACTTCTGGTGACTGTTCAAGCCACTCAGGCAAGTGCTGTTTAACGTTTTTCCAAACACCAGGTGGTGCGATGCGCTGTTTCATCCATTTTTCTAGATAAGGTTGTGCCGTGTTCCAAAGATCCAGGTCTGGATAGAGCTGCCGCCCTAAGCCCTCGATGTTTAGTAGGGTTTTTTGCAACAGTACAAGCTGGGGTTGAACTTCCATATTGAAGCGACGCGCTGTTTGGAACAAGCGCAGCAGAAACTGTCCAAAGGATATGTCTTTTAGCGGGCGTTCGAAAATAGGCTCGCAAACCGTACGGATGGCTGATTCAAACTCGTCTGCACGTGTGTCCTCAGGAACCCAGCCTGATGAAATATGTAACTCGGCAACCATTTTGTAGTCACGCTTGAAGAAGGCGAGCAGATTGCGTGCGAGGTAGTTTTGATCCTCAGGCGTTAGTGTGCCAACGATACCAAAGTCGATGGCAATGTATTGCGGGTTGTGAGGATTCTTTGACGAGACGAATATGTTTCCAGGGTGCATGTCAGCATGAAAGAAGCTATCGCGAAATACTTGAGTAAAGAAGATCTCTACGCCGCGTTCGGCAAGTGCTTTCAGGTTGACCCCGGCGGTTCTCAGCGCGTCAACGTCAGCAACAGGAATACCATACACCCGTTCCATGACCAGAACGTGCTGGTTAGTGTAGTCCCAATGAATTTCCGGGATGTAGATCAGTTCAGAATCTAGAAAGTTTCTACGGATCTGGGAGGCATTTGCTGCTTCCCTTTGCAGGTCGAGCTCATCGTAAATTGTTTTTTCATAATCTCTTACGACCTGTACCGGGTGAAGTCGCTTACCATCCACCCAATAGTTTTCCAGAACCAGAGCAAAGAACAGCATGACGGCAATATCTTGGTCGATGGTTCGCTCAATGCCAGGACGAATGACTTTGACGACTACCTCTTTACCTGAATGTAGCGTGGCGCTATGTACTTGTGCAATGGAAGCGGTAGCTAGTGGTTCATCGTCAAACTCTTGGAATACTTCTCCAACCTTCTTCCCCAAGCCTTTTTCAATTAAAGCCTTGGATATAGCTCCTGAAAACGGCGTGACCTGATCCTGTAGGTTTTTGAGGTGATCCGCAATATCATCAGGTAGCAAGTCGCGTCGGGTAGAGAGTATCTGTCCAAACTTAATGAAGATAGGGCCCAGAGTTTCCAAAGCTAAGCGGATTCGCTCACCGCGAGACATCTTCGGTTTTGGAAAAAAGTGCCAAGGTGCAAGAATTAGAAGTAGTCTGGCGCTTAAGGGGAGCTGAGCAAGCGGAATAAACTCGTCTAGGCGGTAGCGACTAATGACCCACAGAATCACGAATATTCTGCGGAGTTTGGTAAGTAGTAATAACTTCGACACGGAGTTTATTGATCTCTTATTTATGCGTTAATTGGTCGTTTGCTCTTGGCTAACAGTGCTATCTTGATTTGACTTATCACCAAGTCGAGCCTTAATTTTCTTCTCTAAAGCTTCGCTTGCCTGATAGAGCTTGTCGATCGCTGCAAATTGCTTTTTAGCAGCAGCCTTATTTGGAAACAGGCGTAATTCATACTTAATAAACTCTTCCGCATCTCTGATCAAAGATTGAGTCAGGTTTTTGCCAAAACTCAAACTTTGGCGAATAGAGGTGCCGATAATATGTGCGGGAATATCGCCGATAACAGAAGCGAGAATGCCTTCCCAGTCAACACTGACGATGCTAAGGAATGCCTGAATTTGTTGAATTCTGACAGATTCGCCACTTAGTTGAATTTCGTTGGTTTTGAAGAGTAAGCTTTTGTCCTTAGAGCTAGCAAGTTTAATAAAGGACAGTAAGGAACCTTTGATCTGAACGCTGGAATGGTCCTGAGCGGGGAGTATGGCAACTCGATAAACCACTTGGGTGTTATCGTCTGACTCGTTACTTTGGGCTTCGTTTTGCTCTTCAACGCCCACATAGATAACTTTGCTAGGGGAACTGACACTAATGGCTAGCACACAGTCTCTAAGGCGTTTTAAATGTTTCTGAGCCGCAGGGTCCATTGAAAGAGCTGTATTGATTGCACTTTCAATAGTAACTGCAATTTTAGTTAGCCGCTTAGTGTCCATAAGGCTCATCTTAAGGTTTTATACCCGTATGTAGAGCAACAATGCCGCCGCTCATGTTGTGATAACGACAATTGGCAAAGCCTGCGTTTTCCATCATACCTTTTAAGGTTTCCTGGTCAGGGTGCATGCGAATAGACTCTGCCAAGTATTGATAGCTTTCACTATCATTGGTGATCAAACGCCCCATTAAAGGCAGAGCCTTGAAAGAGTACTGGTCGTAAACTTTACTGAGCAGGTCATTCTTTGGCTTGGAAAACTCAAGAACCAATAGTCTGCCGCCTGGTTTTAATACGCGTGCCATTGAGGCTAGTGCCTTGTCTTTATCTGTCACATTTCTAAGGCCAAAGGCGATGCTGACACAATTAAAATAGTTGTCTGGAAAAGGGAGTGTTTCGGCGTTGGCTTGAACAAAATCGATGTTGCTGCCGTAGCCTCTGTCTAGTAAACGGTCACGCCCGACATTCAGCATGGATGAATTAATATCGGCGAGAATAACTTGCCCTTGTTCACCAACGCGTTTGGAGAATTGCATGGTCAGGTCTCCCGTTCCACCTGCAATATCCAAGACCTTATGTCCCGGACGGACACCACTGGATTCGATCGTTAACTTCTTCCATACGCGGTGAATGCCTAAAGACATCAAATCATTCATGATGTCGTATTTGCTGGCAACCGAATGAAAAACATCAGCGACTTTTCCTGCTTTCTCTTCAGCTTTGACATTTTTAAAGCCAAAGTGGGTAGTGTCATCTTGTGATTGCTGGGCCTGTGAATCTTGTGTGTGAGACTCTTGGGTCATGGGCTATACTCATCTATATGTAACGCGGATCTAAAAATTGTGCTCATTCTAACTCTGCTGTGTCAGGAAAACTATCATGACTTGTAGGTAAATGAATGAACTTTGCTAGGCAGTTGTTTTGCATCAAGAGCAATCGAGGTAAACTGTCGGGTTTCGCCCGAATAGAAAGCGCTTCGTTAGCTTAAAGATTTAGGGCGTCTAATTGAGCCGCGTTTTGGAAGAAGTTCAAAGTTAGGGCTAGAGCAGTAAACAGATTAGAGAAAAATATATGTCAGTGATACAGGTTGTTCGAGAGCATCATTTGGCTCACGATGAAATTAAGAAGATTTCCGAAGATATGGTCGTCAGTTTGGCTGAGGAATTTGGTGTTAAATATCATTGGGAAGGTGATACAGTGCGCTTCAAAGGTGCTGGAGCTAAGGGGCGAATGACAGTGCTACCACAACAGGTTGACCTGAAAATGGAGCTGGGTTTCTTACTTATGCCTCTTAAATCCAAAATTGAGAAATCAATTATTCGCCGATTAGATGAGTGTCTTTCCTAAGTAAATTTCCGATGATGTAAAGCGCCGAACTAATAAAAAGAGCTAATTTATGGCCCCGATATCCAAGTGTAACGCAGATACTGAAGCAGTGGCGAATACCATCTCATTTCCTCGTTTTGTTTCTAAGCTACCGGCTTTTATCAAAGGTACGCCCAAGAGAGTCAAGGGAATGTATATCGCGAGCCGAAAACCAGGTGATTACCCTGCCGGGATGGGGGTTTGTCTTGAGCAGTCGGCCTCAAGAAATCCGCAAGGGCTTGCGTTAATTTTCGAAGAGCGGGAATTTACTTACCAGATCTTCAATCAGTGGGTTAACCGACTTGCGCGATCACTTCTGAACTCTGGTTACGGCAAAGGTGATGTCATTGCTGTTTTTATGGAGAATCGCCCAGAGCTATTGGCCTGTGTTGCTGCGATTGCCAAAATAGGGGCCGTGAGTGCGCTCATCAATACCAGTCAGCGCGCCGCGGTGTTACGCCACAGTTTTGAGCTCGTCGATGCTAAAGCAATTATTGTCGGGCGAGAGCTATTTTCAGCGATTTCTGAGGTAGAGAGTAGTCTTCCTGTTTCTAGTAATGCTCGCTTTTTCTTTGATGATGCTGACACTTTGCTTAGTGATGTTGACCCTGATGCTTTGCCTGATGGCTGGACAGATCTTGCGGCGGTGCAGAGGAAAGAAAGCTCAGAGAATCCGGGTAGTACCTTGAGGAGTCGTCCTTCCGAGGCTTTCTGTTATTTTTATACCTCTGGTACGACCGGGCTGCCGAAAGCGGCTATTTTGACTCATGGACGTTTTATGAAAGCCTTTGGTGGTGCGGGACTGGCATGTTTACAGCTGACACCGCGTGACCGAGCTTATGTGACCTTGCCATTTTATCATGGTACAGCCTTGGTAGTTGCATGGGGCAGTGTCTTGGCTGGTGATGCCTGCTTGGTTATGGCGCGACAATTCTCTGCTAGTAGATTTTGGTCTGAGGTAAGACGAACGCAAGCAACTGCTATTTGTTATGTTGGTGAGTTGTGTCGCTATTTGATGTCTCAGCCAGAAAGTGCTGATGATAAAAATCATCAGGTAAGAATGATTTTTGGTAACGGTTTGCGAGCAAACCTGTGGGCGGGTTTTAAACAGCGCTTTGGTGTCGATAAGGTGATGGAGTTTTATGGCTCTAGTGAGGGGAATGTAGGTTTTCTCAATATATTCAATCATGATTTTACCGTTGGCTTCACGACAATCCCTTACGCCATTGTCGAGTATGATTTAGAAGAAGATTGTCCAGTCAGGCATCACGATGGCTTCCTGCGACGGGTCAAAAAAGGACAGGCGGGATTACTATTGGGTGAAATTACCGATAAAACCCCTTTTGATGGTTATACCGACCCAGAGAAAACCGAACGCACCATCTTGAGAAATGTCTTCAAACAGGGGGATGCTTGGTTTAATACCGGTGACTTGATGCGAGATCAAGGCTTCAATCATGCCCAATTTGTTGATCGCCTGGGTGATACTTTTCGTTGGAAGGGTGAGAACGTTTCGACAACTGAGGTCGAGAATGTATTGGCTCAGATGACTGCTGTAGCTGATGCTGTGGTTTATGGTGTCGAGATACCCGAGACAAACGGTAGAGCGGGAATGGCATCTATTACGCTTGAGAAAGGTGCTCATTTTGACTCTTCAGAGGTCTACCAACATTTAAGTGAGAATCTGCCCGCATATGCCCGGCCGATTTTTATTCGATTGTCTTCATCGATGGAGACAACGGGAACCTTCAAATACAAGAAAACTGACTTGAAGAAAATTGCTTATGATTTGGAGCAGATAACAGACCCGGTATGGGTCTGTCTTCCAGGCGACACAGCTTATCAGCCCTTTAATGCTGAATTACAAGCGGCTGTTGAGGCGGGAAAGTATCGCTTCTAGCCTGTTTGATTCAAGCTTAGCTGCGATTCTTAAAAGGTAAGGGCTTCGCGCCTTTGGTGCCTTGGCTGACTGCTGCTCTCTGGTTGTAACGACCGATCAGCTTGCGTTGTAATTTTGTTTCCCAATTTAAAGCCTGTTTGATGGTGCTAAGCCAGGTTTTGTTGAAAAGCAGCTTGTTGCTGGCAACGGCATCTGGCGAGCGCTGTTTGATCTCTTCAGCGAATTCGACTGCCTTGGTCATCGGGTCATCATAGATATGGGTAATCAAGTTATATGATTTAGCCTCTTCAGCATTGAAAACTCGGCCCGTCATCGCAAGCTCTTTGACGATATCAATCGGTGCCAGCTCTCTCAGCGTTAGTGTGCCGCCCATGTCGGGAATCAGACCCCAGCGTGCTTCCATGATAGAGAATTCGCAATCGGGTGTGCTGTATCTAAAGTCGGCACCCAATGCGATTTGAAAGCCGCCTCCCCAGCATTTTCCGTGTGTCACTGCAATGACAGGAACGGGAGCATCGCGCCACAGGTAGCTGACATCCTGGGCCAGGTTTGAGGCCTTGGTGCCGGGTTTAACCAAAAGTTTGAGCGCGGCTACCGGACTTTTCAAAACGCTTTTTATGTCTAGTCCAGAGCAGAAAGCATCACCGTCACCAGATAGAATGACCGCTCTGATAGACTTGTTCTTTTTAAGTTCTTTAGCCACTTTTGCAATGGCCTCAAACATAGCTATATCGAGTGCGTTGAGCTTACTTGCACGAACTAAGGTTACATAGGCAATTTGATCTTTAATCTCCAGCCTTACTCGTTCAAGAATGATGCGGTCGGTCATGTGTATTTCCTTTGTGCTTATATGCTCAGGTCAAAATTGAAGGGGTGATTATTGCCTTGATAAATCTCATCGAGATAGACGGTTTCTCTTTCGCTTAAGGTATTCATCAGCGTGCGTACATCCTTCATGCTATGAAAGGCTTCAAAGCCGGTCATTAAGAATTGATGAAGTGCTTGTAGTCCAGCCATTTCTGCGGCACCTTCGGTCATGCGTAAGGTAAATAAGATGACGGAGCTACGCGCATACTTGTCGAGTTTTTGTCCCAGCTGTGAAGTCAGTTGTATCTGGTATAGTCGCTGGCCATGATTGTCGCTAGCGCGATAAGCTTCACAATAGATCTTCTCGTTTAGCTCATTGCTGTTGTGTTCAATAAATATGATTTCAGCAAGCCGCTGATCTAGCTGCTGAGTAAGTAAGTTTAGTTCTACCAGAAGACTCACTGTTTCAAGAATTTTTTTTGGTAAAAGCTTGATCATTTTAGGAAATATTCGCTCAAGATCCCGATCGCGGTCGCTGAAATCCTCGGTTGAATATAAATCCGTAAACAGGAAGGATAAGCCGTCTTGATAGTCGCTTGATTGATAAAAATCGCGATGACTGAACTTTAAGCGCTCACTTTGCCAGTGAGCGAGTTTTGCCAAGTGGTGGTCGATATTGTCGAGCTT
>NZ_LWGJ01001331.1:0-951 GCF_001635845.1 Oleiphilus sp. HI0132
TTTTAAATGGGCTCAATTTATCTCAACATCGTTGATACATTTCTTGAGTAGATCTATCCCAAATCAAATTACATTCACCAATATATTCATTCTCTTTATTTAGAACGCAGAGGCTCAAGGTCACCCTTTTATCATCAGTTAAAGCCTCCAGAGGGTATGAGCTTAAATGAACTTTGTAATCGATATAGGAGCATGATGATTGTTTATGAATATCATCTTTTCCTTCTGTATTCGGGCTATAAATAATCGTACATTGTTCATCTACGGCTATTTGTTTGAGTACTGATAAATACTCATCATCCTCCCAATCAAGCACAGACTCATGTTTTTCGTGAGTAGAACCATAAAGTTCCTCTATCACAACAAGGTTAAGAGATTTATCTATCTTTGTATTTAATTTCCTAATGGCAGATTGGATGCTGTTAATTCTCCCTGTCGGCACAACCTGAAAAGATAAATTCTTATTCTTCATTTTAACAACACCATTGGTTAGCTTTGGCCAATCTGTATCTTTTAAATCACCGCTCAATAATGTTGGTAATTCAATACCACTATTGAGAGACAGTAATTTGTTCATCACAATAGACTTAGTTATGTCAGAACAAAAATAATGTGTTGCCCCGTCGTCATCAAAGCTAACTGAGTTCACTATACTTATAATAAGTTGTGTTGAGAGGACTCTTTTATCAGAAGAAATTGAAACCACACTTCCTGGATTGATTCCTCCAATAAGCATTTCTAAAGTCCTAAGTTTGCTCAAATAGGTTTTAGGCGTAATTGTTGTTTTCTGTTGGCTTTTGTCAATCGTATTAAGCATATTGCTTAGTAGCTCATTGGAATGATGCACAGTACTAAGGTCAGCGGTTGAATTACTACTTTCAAAAATTTGATCAAGAAAATAGGATGCTTTTTTTCTTTGTAGTTCAATAGAATCAAAATTTTCATTCTCAA
>NZ_LWGJ01001332.1:0-1146 GCF_001635845.1 Oleiphilus sp. HI0132
GTCATTGCTGTGCATGCTCCAAGCGCTGCTAGCAGGTGTTCGTATGGGTCTGGGCCGCTGTTTTGACCGCCCAATTCTGTCGGTTCGTCGGCAAACCAATGGTGATGGTCGGTAAAAATTTCTTGCTGAAATTTATGGTCAACTTCTGTGATCATTACATGACCTTTAGCCAGAGTTGGAGTTTCTGTTTTAGGGGCTGGAATGTAGCGGCTAGCCCAGCCAGAAATTGTTTGCGCAACATATTCACTGTCAATAGCTTTAGATAATAAATGGTCGGCAGTATCTAAGCTTACAAAGCTTTTGGGGTGCATGGCTGCTTTGTAGATTTTTTCTGCTTCGGCTATGTCGACGGTTAAATCGATAGGTGAGTGCAGAACTAATAAAGCTTTATTGAGGCTTTTGATGTGGTCGGTGGTTTGGTTTCTAATGTCGTCTAAAAATTGTTTTTTGATGGTGAACTCACGCGGGCCTAAATTCACTTGGGCCTGGCCATCTTGTTCTATGTTGTCTAATTTTGCGCCAAAGTTTTTTTCAACATGGCTTGCTTCAAAAGGTGCGGCAATAGTGACGACGGCTTTTACTTCTGGTAATTCGCCTGCCATGGCTAACACCGCTGCGCCGCCTAAGCTATGGCCAATAAGTAGTTCTGGGGCTTGGTAGTTTTCTTTTAGGAAGTTTGCCGCTGCGATCAAATCTTCTGTGTTTGAGGAGAAGTTGGTATTGGCAAAATCACCATCGCTATTGCCTAAGCCAGTAAAATCAAAGCGAAATACGGCAAAGCCATGTTGAACTAAAAATCGGCTGATGCGAGAGGCGGCTGCAATGTCTTTGCCGCAAGTGAAGCAATGAGCGAATAAGACGTAGGCGCGAATGGCTTGGTCTGGGGTTTCAAGTAAGCCGGCTAGATTTTGCCCTTGGCTAGGAAATTCTACTTTGGTTCTCATGTTCGATCCCTTTTGAAAAGCTAAAATATAAAAGTCATTATTCTTTTCTAGTTAGATAAGTCCTCGTTGGAGGGTCAGGGACAAAGCTTGCCTCGTTACGTTCAGAGAGAGTTCGAAGATTTTCTCCAATGTGGTCGGCTGGAATATGGCTTTTTGCGTGTGCGCTGTGAAGACTGTCATCACGAGCGTTTGGTCGCTTTCA
>NZ_LWGJ01001333.1:0-1805 GCF_001635845.1 Oleiphilus sp. HI0132
TCGCGTTTTTCTTCATGTTTACCGATATTGCCAAGCAAGCCGCTCAATAAAGCCTTATGAATAGAGTCATAAGAAGCCTCGCTATCATTTTCCTTGATGCCGATGCTTTTTAAAACGAGTAATAGTTGTCTATGTATCTCGCGCCACTCCCTCATACGCACAGCGGATAGGAAGTTTTTCTGGCAAAAGCGCTTTAATTGATTATTGCTTAGCTCCTGGCGTTTATCTTCAAAGAATTCCCACAACCGCAAAAAAGAAAGGAAATCTGATTCAGGGTCTTTATATTCCGCATGAGCCTGGTCAGCTGCTTGCTGCTTATCTGCAGGGCGCTCACGAGGATCTTGTATGCTTAAGCCGCTAACAATAATCAGCACTTCTTTTACTGCGTTTAAGTCCTGAGCGCTAAGCAGCATGCGTCCTAAACGAGGGTCTGTGGGAAGCGTCGCAAGTTTCTTGCCCAACGCTGTTAAGCGGTTGTTTTCATCGACGGCCTGCAACTCAAATAGTAGTTTATAGCCATCATTTAAAAGACGAGAGTCAGGTGGATCAATAAACTGAAAGTCTTTCACTGCCCCGAGTCCGGAGTCGATCATTTTAAGAATAACAGCCGCTAGATTGGTGCGCTGTATTTCCGGATCGGTAAACTCAGGTCGTGAAATAAAGTCGTCTTCACTGTAAAGTCGATAACAAATACCTTCAGCAATCCGCCCACAACGACCCTTTCGTTGATTTGCACTCGCTTGGGAGATTGACTCGATAGGCAAACGCTGTAATTTTGAGCGATACGAATAGCGGGAAATCCGCACGGTACCGGGGTCAATTACATAGCGGATACCAGGCACTGTAATTGAGGTCTCAGCGACATTAGTAGAAAGGATGATTCGTCTGCCAGAGTGAGGTTGAAACACCCTGCTCTGGTCTTTGGTACTTAACCTGGCATATAAGGGCAGTATCTCGGTGTCACGCCATTCATAATCATTAAGGGTCTTGGCGATCTCTCTGATCTCTCGCTCGCCAGGTAAGAAAACCAAAACATCGCCAACTTGCCAAGAGCGTTGGCGTTCTTCGTCTTGAATCTCCTCGACCACTGTAGCTATCTGCTCACCAAGAGATAACTCTTGTACATCTGCACCAATAGATGGGCGGTAATTCACGTCAACCGGATAACTTCGCCCTGAAACAGAAAATATTGGCGCGCCAGTAAAGAACTCCGAGAACCGGTCTACGTCGATCGTGGCAGAGGTAATAATGAGTTTTAATTCAGGTCTTTTCAGCAGAACGCGTTTTAAGTAACCGAGTAAGAAATCAATATTTAAACTACGCTCATGCGCCTCATCAATAATAATAACTTCATAACGATTTAAGTAACGGTCAAACTTGATTTCATTTAAGAGAATACCATCCGTCATGACCTTTATTAGCGTACTATCACTAACTTGATCGGTAAAACGAACTTGATAGCCAACCAGATCACCAAGCGGGGAATTTAGCTCTTCCGCTAATCTCGTCGAAACGGTGCGTGCAGCGAGACGCCTTGGCTGAGTGTGGCCGATAAGGCCCTTCCTTCCAAGCCCCGCTTGAAGACAGGCTTTTGGCAGCTGAGTCGTTTTACCTGATCCGGTTTCACCAGCAACAATTACAACCTGGTTATCCTTTATTGCCTTGCTAATGTCGTCAACTTTTTGGGAGACAGGTAGCTGAGGCGGGTATTTGATTGAAACCGGACGGTTTATTTTTTTACTTAGACGATCTTTAGATTCCTCAATTTCTTGAGTTAGCTTTTCAAGCTTTTCCTCTAGGGCGTT
>NZ_LWGJ01001334.1:0-3829 GCF_001635845.1 Oleiphilus sp. HI0132
TTGGGGTATTCCAGAACTCACTAAGTAGGCTTGTGTCCTGTTCATTAAACTCTAGGTGAGCCGCGAGTTGGTTTGCTAGACCGCCAACTTCACGCCCCCCCATTGCATTGGGTTGCCCCGTTAATGAGAAGGGGCCGCTGCCAGGTTTTCCAATGCGCCCTGTTGCTAGGTGACAGTTGAGAATGGCGTTAACTTTGTCAGTGCCGGACGAAGACTGATTGACCCCTTGGCTATATAGGCTCAATGTTTCTTGTGTATCACGAAACCATTCGAAAAAAGTCTTGATGATGTGGGGGGCAACATTACACTTCTCGGCGACAGTTGAAATATTGAAGGCATCTTGCTGCGCAGCCAAAATACATTGATCAAAGCCTTCAGTATATCGTTCGAGGTAGTCATTATCGATTACTCCCTCTTGATATAAGAAGGCGAGTAAGCCGTTAAACAAGGCGACATCACTACCCATTTTCACTGGAATATGCAGGTCGGCAATATCGCAGCTATCGGTCTTTCGAGGGTCAATAACGACGAGCTTCATGTCCGGGTTTGTTTCTTTGGCTTTTTTGATGCGTTGGAACAGTACCGGGTGGCACCATGCTGCGTTAGAGCCTATCAGAACAACTAGCTTAGAGAGTTCAAAATCTTCATAGCAGTTGGGAACCGTGTCGCTGCCGAAGGCGCGCTTATGGCCAACGACGGAGGAAGACATGCATAGACGGCTGTTAGTGTCGATATTGGCGCTGCCAATAAACCCTTTCATCAGCTTATTAGCGACGTAATAATCTTCGGTTAAGAGCTGGCCAGAAGCATAAAACGCAACGGACTCGGGGCCATATTGATCGATAGTTTCTTTAAATCGGGTAGCGACATGATTGATAGTCTGATCCCAGCTGGCCGTTTTCCCTTTGATAATGGGCTTCAATAGCCTGCTAGATAGATCTAGGGTTTCACCTAGTGCCGAGCCTTTTGAGCAGAGACGGCCAAAGTTAGCTGGGTGGTGCGGGTCGCCTTGTATTGTCACGTCCCTGTTATCAGCGTGTGTTGTTGCAATAATGCCGCAGCCTACACCACAGTAGGCGCAGGTGGTCTTTATTTCCTGCGGTTTTGTGCTTGTCTCTGTTGAGTTGATCATTTGAGTCATCTTGATGTTCCTAACCCGCTAAATCTAAGGTGGTAGTTTGCTTGGCGGTTTGAAAGTAGCCTTGGCCGAATATCAAAAACTCTCTCATGTCTTCGATATTGCAGCGCTGTTCAAGTAAGCTTTGATACCATGAGCCGTCTTTGGTATCGCCATATAGAACAACGCCTATGATGTGCCTATCTTTGATAACAAGCTTTTTATATACCTTGGCAGAAGGATCAGAAAAACGGATTTCCTCGCTTTCTTCATCACCTAAGAAATTACCGAGTGAGAATAAGTTAATACCGGTTACTTTTAATTTGGTCGCACTGGGGAGAGTCTTGTATTCCGCAACACCGTGGCCACTGAGGTGATTAGCACATACTCTGGCTTGCTCGAACAAAGGTGCTACCAGGCCAAAAGTGTCGCCTCTATGCTGAATGCACTCCCCCACAGCATAGATGCTAGGGTCGTACGTTTGTAATGTATCGCTGACAACAATGCCTTTTTCACAATGTAAGCCCGCTTTCTCAGCCAGTTCAAAATTTGGCCTGACGCCAATCGCCATAACAAATAAGTCGCAGTCGAGCTCACTTCCATCGGCAAAGCGAACGGCTCTAACATGCCCTGAATCATCTGCAAGAAGCTCTTCTGTCTCGGCCGGCATTTTAAACTTAACGTTTCGGCTTGTGAGTTCCTGCTGGAGTAAGTGACCGGCTGTCGCATCGAGCTGTCTGTTAAGGAGCACTTCCTTGCTATGAATAACGGTAACGTGCATGCCTCGCTGCGCAAGGCCGTTGGCTGCTTCAAGACCTAGTAGCCCGCCGCCTAAGACCACTGCATTCTTTTTTGTCTCGCTATAGGCAAGCATCTTATTGACATCATATATATCGCGAAAGGCGATCACACCTTCGAGTTTGCTTCCTGGAATAGGAAGAATAAAGGGTTTAGAGCCTGTTGCTATCAGTAGTCTGTCATAACGTGCTTGAGTGCCATCACGTGCTGTGACGCAACGTTTGCTTCTATCGATATCAATAACCAGCTTATCTGCTCCGGAATACAGGGTTATATTATGGTCGTGATACCATTGCCGGTCATGAATAATGATATCTTCAATGGACTTTTCTCCACAGAGTACGGGGGATAGCATGATTCGGTTGTAGTTGCCGTAGGGCTCAGCACCAAAGACCGTAATATCAAACTTTTCAGGAGAGGCGCTGACTAACTCTTCTACAGCTTTCATTCCAGCCATGCCGTTTCCGATTACCACAAGCTGCTGCTTCATCTCTAATCTCCGTACTGCCGTGTTATGAATGCTATAATCAATACATTGCTAATTTTTGCAAGTTATCGCAGCAATTTATATACCATTGGAGGTATGATTCTAACTCAACATGGTTAAGTACGCTGCAAGTCTCTTTAATAAGGCACTTAAGATTGACTTAGCTTAAGTTCATATACGGTTCACGGATGGATTAGTTTTGCACTATTTTGGTTCAACGTGTGGGTTGTTTGATGCGCCAAGGTCGATATAAAAATAATTATAGAATGTTTCATCGTTTGCTTGTTTTTATCTGTGTGTTGTTATCGTGGCGCATTTCTTATGTCGATGCTAATGAACTCAAAAAGACCGACATCGCCTTGCCAGCTTCCTATGAGGGTGACTCAAGCGCTCAAGATGAGATAGCAGAGGGCTCCCCTTACTTCGATAATTCGACTATCTCCTGGATTGAAACAAAACGCAGAGCATTGGCCGGAGATATCGTTGCTTTAGGCGCATATATTGATGGTTTGATGGGTGATCTAGAAGCCATTTCAGATCACAATCAAAGTTATGTAAAACTTTATTTGGGCTTAGGTGAGTCGAAATACTATGGGACAGAAGCGCTTCATAGATTGCGTTTTAGTTTAGATTTACCCATAACAAAAAGACGTTTTCGTTTTATTTTGGAAAGTGAAGATGAAGAAGCAGAAAACTCCGTGGATCAGGAGAGTACTAGGTCCTCCTTGAGTGAAGAGTCCGGTGAGGATGGCATTAATGCAAGTTTTAGGCTTTTATTTGATGCACGCCATTGGGATCGCCTTTCCTTTGACTGGGGGCTTAAAGCAAATTTGGACCCCGATATATTTTCAAGGGCTCGAGGAATTCGTAGCTGGAGTTTGTCAGAAAAGTGGTCATTAACTTTCTCTCCAGAGTTGTTTTGGTATGAAAGCCGGGGGGCAGGAGCCCGATCATCTTTCGATTTTGATCGCTTGGTTGGTGACTTTTATCTGCTTCGTCTACAGTCTTCCGTTGTTTGGTATGAAAGGTACGGACACAGGCGATACGTTCAAAACCTTGCTTTTTTCCATGACATCAATCAGCGGCGAGCGCTGGAATACTCGTTTGGATTTTCTGCCGATGAACGACAGCATCATACCGTTGTATCAGAGTATTTTGCGCAAATTCGCTATCGACGTAATTTGTATAAAGGCTGGTTTTTCTATCAGTTGAATATTGGCACAACATTTCCTAGGGAATATGAATATAAAACTAACCCTTTTATCGGTATCAGGTTTGAAATTTTGTTATCTGATGACCTGGAGAAAGTGCTAAGAACACGCCTTTACTAAAGCGGACAGACACAAAAAAAGGCTAAGTTCATAAAAACTTAGCCCTAAATTGCTTGAAGATAAGCAAAACGAAAATGATGAAGAACTTGTAAATAG
>NZ_LWGJ01001335.1:0-1099 GCF_001635845.1 Oleiphilus sp. HI0132
GCGTATAGTTGTGTTTATGGTTATTATTGAAACAAGCGTATTTACCAAACTCATTAAGCAATTGATGCCTGATGAACAATATCGAGAGCTACAAGAAACGCTGGTTAATCGGCCTGACCTTGGTGACCTGATTAGAGGTTCTGGAGGTTTGCGTAAGATCCGTTGGAAGCTTAAGTCTGCAGGTAAAAGTGGTGGTGTGCGAGTTATTTACTATTGGGTGGTAAGCGATGAACAAATTCGTATGCTGTATGTTTATCCAAAGGGTAAACAAGAAAGCTTAACTTCAGATCAATTGGCGATATTAAAAACCATTGTAGAGAGGTGGTAAATGATATGAAAGATAATGACTTTAGTGAACTGCTGGCGAGCGTTCAGGAAATGGATGATATAGTTGAAGGTAAAGCGGGCACATCGCGTAACTTTAAATTTGAAGAGCCTGAAGTTAAGGCGATTCGTGAAAAAATTGGCTTATCTCAAACCCGTTTCGCAGGACTCATTGGTGTCAGTAAGCGTACATTAGAAAATTGGGAGCAGGGGCGGCGTTATCCAACAGGTCCCGCGAGAGCTTTGCTTCGTTTGCTAGACAAAGACCCAGAATATGCTCTGCGCACTTTGAATGGGTAATTTTGAGAATTACTTAATAGGTTTGTTTATCTCTTTGTTGACCTGCATCTGCTATAACTAATTTCCCATAATGGTTGTACCTACAACTCCAGCTCGCAAGTAACTTTTTTATTCTATCGATCCTTTGAAGAAAAAGGTGTCACATTTAATTTTTAAATACAGAAAATAGATGTGAAGTCTTTTGATTCAGTCTGTATAGCAAACAAGGAGGTGAGCTATGCCGAGAGGAAAGCGCCTGATAGTGTCAAGCTGCCCTCATCATATTGTCCAGCGAGGACATGATAAGACGGCAGCGTTTTTGTGTGATGAAGATGACCAGCACTATTTGGAGGTCTTGATTGAAGCAAAGAATGATTTAGGAGTCGCAGTGGAGCGGTGTCAACTAACAGGCACAGGAAAGTTTGTAGATGAGATTGAAAGGCGTATGGGTCGAAGAGTCGAGAATAGAGGATCGGGTAGGCCTGGGAAGTAGGTC
>NZ_LWGJ01001336.1:0-1252 GCF_001635845.1 Oleiphilus sp. HI0132
AGAGTGATTGATGTTTTTGTTGATGAGCTCGACTTAAACGAACTTGGCTTTAAAGGTGTTGTCCCAAAAGATACAGGGCGTCCCAATTATCACCCAGCAATGCTACTTAAGTTATACCTCTACGGCTACCTGAACCGAATTCAATCCTCACGCCGATTAGAGCGAGAAGCTAACCGCAATATCGAACTAATGTGGTTAACTGAGAGACTTGCACCAGACTTCAAAACCATTGCAGATTTTAGGAAGAATAACGGTAAAGGGATTAAACAGTGCTGTCGAACGTTCATCGATTTGTGTCGTCAGATGAACATGTTTAGCGATGCGCTTGTCGCGATTGATGGCAGTAAATTCAAAGCATCTAACAACAAATCTAAAAACTATACGCCAAGAAAACTCCAAGCCTCAATGGAACGCGTTGAAAAGCATATCGCTCGCTACCTTAGTCAGCTAGACAAGGTCGACTTAAATGAAAAGGAAGCGGATACCGCTCCCATTGAAGAAAAGCTGGTTTGGCTAAAAGCGCGTCTTTCTGAATTAAAGGAGCTCAAAGAGAAAGTTGAAGCGCACCCAGACAAACAAATCTCTATGACTGATCCAGATTCGCGTCTGTTAAAAACAACCGCGATGGAGAGAAAGGTTTGCTACAACGTTCAGAGCGCAGTGGATTGTAAGCATCACTTGATCGTTGCTCATGAGGTCACCAATACCACCGATAGAAATCAATTATGCAGGATGGGCCAGCAGGCTCAAGCAGCACTAAAGAATGATGAAATTACCGTGCTTGCCGACAAAGGCTATTTTAGCAGCAAAGATATTATTGCGGCGCAAGATGCGGGGATGACGCCACTGGTACCCAATTTTGATACGTCAGGCAGTGAAAAGAAAGGCATCTTCAATAAATCGCTATTTCAATATGACGCCGAGCAAAATGTGTACGTTTGTCCTGCCAAGCAAGCGTTAACACCCAGAGGGCAAGCAAGAGATAAAGGCATGATTTATAGGAACTATAACTGCAGCGTCAAAATTTGTAGAGTTTGCAGCCTGCAAACCCAATGCACCAAAACAGCCACTCCCCGAACAATTCGTCGTTGGGAGCATGCTAGTCGCATTGAAAAGATGACCGAGCTTCTGGAGTCCAAACCTGACAGCATGGTGATCAGACAACAAACCGTCGAACACCCATTCGGTACAATTAAATTATGGATGGGCGCAACACAGCTACTCACCAGAAGATTTAAGGGGGTCAGCATTG
>NZ_LWGJ01001337.1:0-843 GCF_001635845.1 Oleiphilus sp. HI0132
GAGGTTTATTTTCTGATTGCCAAATGACAACGCAACTCGGGACTCACCGAATATAACTTTTTCCATGCCCAATACTGATTGGTAGAAACTTACACTCTCCTCAATATCTTTGACGGTTAAAACTAAGTGATCAATTCTATCTACTTGCACAATACACCCTGTATTTTTTACATGTAACGCCTTTAGGTGCGGCTTGAACCCGAAGGCGAGACCGGTTGAACGCTTGGTTAGCTTCTATTTTCGGAAGATAGTAAAAACTTTCGTAAATCTCTTTCTTGCCTCAATACGTGAAGGATATAGGCTGAGTCGCTATCTACTTTGTAGAAAACACGACAAGGATTTACTACAACTTCTCTATAATTTAGAGTCGAAATTTCTTCAGGTACTCTGCCTGAGTCAGGGAATTGTTCGAGCCTCTGCACCTTGCTGAAAACGTTTTCTACTAGCTGCCTCGCAGCGTACGGATTACTAACTTCAATATAATCTGCAATATCGTTCAGATTAATTAATGCTGGCTCAGTCCAGATTATTTGAGCCATTTACTCATCTTCTCTTTAGCTTGCGACATGTCCATTGTTCGACCTTCACGGATTGCCTGTTCGCCTTTCGCGATACCTTCCAGGATTTTCATCCGATCTACCATCAACTCATAATCAGCCACATCAACCAAATAGGCTGATGGCTGGCCATGTTCAGTTATAAGAATAGGTTCTTTTGACTCATGCAGATCTGCAAGCAGTTTCGTTGCTTGTCTCTTTAATGTAGTAACGACTTCAGTTCTCATAGTGACACCTTATATTAAAATGTATCACTATAGTATCACTCGAAATCAAAAAAAACTAA
>NZ_LWGJ01001338.1:0-1471 GCF_001635845.1 Oleiphilus sp. HI0132
ACTTTGTTACCCCAGAGCAAAGGCACTTAGGTCTGGATGAAGAAATATTATCGAAGAGGGATGAGCTTTATCGCAAGATGAAAAGAAAGAACCAAATAAGGTGGTCAAAAGCTACGCGGAACTGGGAGAAAGTGGGTGACGTTAAGTTGAACCCGGAGAAGGAAAAACAAGCAGCTTAAATGCTCAGGCGACAACTACCTTGAAAAACGCCGTTACAACAACATCTATATGGTATTTTGCTAGCTCCTTTAAAGTAAACGAATCGTTATTCTTTAATAACTTTTCTAATGTTTCATATTTTTGGAACCATTCCTCGTCACTTAACGGATAAAAAGTATTGATGTAATCAGAGCCCTCGTTGATAACAACTCTGACCTTCGTGTTTTCATAATCACAGAGCTCAGCATAATAATGACCACGACCCTCAAAACCTTGAACAAGCCCCTGTTTAACAAGTCTAATCGTATTTTTCTCAACTCCATTTTCAGCATTCATCACTCCATACCTGAGCGCTAAGGTACGGTTTGGGTGGCCTGTGCAGTTAAAAACAACTGGATGTTCAGAATACGGTTTATCACGAGCTATCTGATTTAGTTTTTCTTGGTTAATATGCCTTTCATATTCTAGCTTTTTCAAAACAAATTTTATTAGTGAGGCTAGCGATACTAAGGAAACGTACAAGACTATTAAACTCAATATACCTATTGCGAAGTTACTCAATATTGTTTTCCTTTATTCAAATTTTATACAGAACTTAAGCTACATATACTGCCGGTAGTCCACTGCTGATCGTAGATATTCAAAAAGGGATCCTAGGTTCGATTGATATAAAATTCTAAAGCTTTTTCTTCTACGAGATTTAAATGCACAAGTTTATTCGCTAGAACCTTCTCCCAACCTTTTTCATGATTTATATGATTCATAATGCGAGTGTTAGATTTAAACCAGCTGACGGACAGCCGATTCGACTCTAGCACGGATAAAAGTTCTACTTCGTCTCTTATTTCTCCAATTGTTGCCGCAAGTTCGATGTATGGTTCAGTCTTATTTGGCAAATAGAGAATAACAAACGAGCCAGCACGATTAACAAACAATACGAAATTATCTAAGGAAGCTGGATTTGAGCTTTTAATACTTAGACTACCGGCAGAACTAATCACTAGCGCTCTATAATAGTTTTGGGTAACAAGATAGGAATGTTTAAAGGATAATTGAATTTGGTTAGCAAACTTGAATTTCGTACTAAGCCAATGTTTAAAAGCTAACTTATCACTATCTTTAAAAGTGACTTGAGGAAATCCACAAGCGACAAACTGAGAAGTATCTTTCTTCGAAATAAAATTCTGCTGTTCTCTAAAAAGCAGCATATCCGTCATCTGAGCGAATCTAAGTTTTGCGTAGTACTTGTCAATAGCCTCCACATCGAAATGCGCTATCAACTTCTGTTTCAAACTGTGATCGGCTTTATGTG
>NZ_LWGJ01001339.1:0-1339 GCF_001635845.1 Oleiphilus sp. HI0132
AATTCGTTCGGCAAGATCAAGCGCATCATCTACTTCAACCCCAAGATACCTTATAGTGCTGTCAATTTTAAAGTGCCCTAGCAATATCTGAATAGCTCTAAAGTTCTTTGTTTCACGATAAATAATTGAAGCTTTTGTTCGCCTCATTGAGTGGGTGCCATAAGCTGGCTAAATAATGGATACACAGAGCTTCAATGAGCACCAAACTTGCGCACTTTGAAATTACAGGTAAATTGCGGCCCCTGTTTAAACATTCACAAAATAAAAATGGGGCCAGAGTCGCAACCCCGCCCCATCAACGACTTAATTAATTACTTCATACCACGAGAGATATTCAGCTCGGAAAGCAGTTTGGTAACAGACTGTTCAATACCTGAGCTTACCGACATGCCTAGTTTATCCATCAAACTTTTCTTTGCTTTGAATTCCAAGGAATAGACCTCTGAGTCCTGACAGGCTTCTAAAATATATTCATCTGATGTTTTCAAGTCATCAACTAAAGATACTTCCTTGGCTTTAGAACCAAACCAGATATCACCATTGGCAACTGATTCAATATCAACCGATGGACGACGTTCTGAAACGTAGGACTTAAATAACTGGTGAGTATCCTCCAAGTCCGACTTAAACTTCTCTCTTCCTTCGTCAGTATTTTCACCAAACATTGTTAAGGTTCTTTTGTACTTGCCAGCAGTCAGGATCTCATAGTCGATATCATTTTTCTTCAGTACCTTGTTGAAGTTAGGCACCTGAGCCACCACACCAATCGAACCCATTATAGCGAAAGGTGAAGCAATAATCTGATCTGCAACGCACGCCATCATGTAACCACCACTCGCAGCGACCTTGTCTACGCAAGCTGTCAGTTTGATACCCTTCTGCTTAATTCGATCTAGCTGTGCAGAGGCCAAACCATAGGAATGAACCATACCGCCAGGACTTTCAAGCTTGACCACGATTTCATCGGTACCCGGACGTGCAACCAACAGTGCCGCAGAAACGGCTTCTCTGAAGCCCTCAACAGCGCTAGCTTTAATATCACCCTCGAAGCTTAGAACAAACACCTTCTTTTTATCTTCAGTGTCTGACTTCCCCTTACTTTCCTTTTCTTGCTTCTTGAGCTGCTTTTTCTTGTCTTTTAATGCTTCTTTACTCAGCATCGACTCTTCAAGCGTATCTTTGATTTCCTCGTACTTTTCATTCAATTTTTCAATCAGCATTTCCTTGCTTTCAGGCTTCTTGTTTTTTAGAGCTGCACTGCTTGCTGCAGCCATCACTATTAAAATGGCAGCAACAACTGTAATTGTCTGCGCCAAGAAGACACCGTACTCAGTCAAAA
>NZ_LWGJ01001340.1:0-1658 GCF_001635845.1 Oleiphilus sp. HI0132
CATAGTAAGTTTTTAGCTCCTTAAGAAAAATACGAAAGCGATCAATTGAGTAGGTACTCATCTCTTCAGTAAATTATAAACAAAAAAAATCCCCGACTTGCGGGGATTTTTTATTTGCCTAACTCAACTTAGTAGGCAACCAGTAGAGGTCCAAAGGCCACGATGAGCAATACTGAGCCCATTGTCATCATTGGCATCAGAATACGCTCATTGCGCTGGTAGAAGGTACCATCCTTAACTTCTTCATCAGCTTTAAGCGCTTCTTCTTCACCCACCACTTGGCGTGTTAACAAGTGATTCAATGCTACCGGCGGGCTCAAGTAACCCAACTCAAAGGCAACCAAAGTCATCATCCAGAAGTGAATTGGATCAATACCAGCCTGGTAAGCAACCGTAGCGATTGTTTGGCTTACCAGAATTACCGCACCAAAGGCTTCCATAATCATACCCATGACAACCAACGCACACACCATAAGGGCCATTGCTGTCCAGATACTTGAGAAGTCACTTGGGAACATCTCAACAACACCGGTTCGTTCGATCATACCACCCAAACAGATACTACAAGCTACCAATAGTAGCAGGGCACCAATTTCAGCCGTTGTCTGGTTGGTGGCTGTACGCACACAGTATTCAATACCTTTATGTGGCTCGGTTGACTTACCATCTTCACTCACCATGTCTTTCTTGGTGATATGTTCAAAAATAAGAATAACGATCATCATCACAGGTAAGATTCGCGCTGCAGAGAACTCATCCAACTGAACGTTTAAGGCCATGTTATAGAACATAATAACGCCACCCATACAAAGGATGTAAGGAATGAGAGGCTTAATTTGCGAAAATGTCTCTGGCAGTGCATCACCAACAGAGGCTAATTGAATCTTGCTCTGACGGTTCACAAACATAACCATAATAAAGAACATAAAGGCACTTAGCGCAAAGACCCATACACCCCAGCCAAATAGTTGGTCGGTCGTTACTTCACGGTTCATGAACGCGATAACAACAACAAGCAAACATGGTCGCAATACAACACCCATACTACCTGACATCGCCGTGGCTGCGAGTGCCAGATTGCGGCGTGCGCCAGCTGCTCTAATTTCGTGATAGATTACTGCACCAGCAGCGATAACGAAGATACCAGAGCCACCTGTGTAGGCAGTCGGTACAGCAGCAAGAACAACCACAACAAAAGCCAACATTTCCGGAGGCATTTTCCAAGGCTTAAACAGGTTCAGAACCAAACCGGCAAAACGGGTTTGTTTCAAGAGCATACCTATCCAGACATACAAACCAACGTTCAGGAACATGTCCGCCAGGTCCATCAGTGTATTCAGATAGATACCTATCCCTGGCATGTGGCCATGAGAGAAGAAGAAAATACCCGCAATGATGGCCATCGTGGAATAGAGAGGAACCGATAACAAAGCATAGCCAATATTACCGCCAGGTTTTAGGTGAGCAGGCACCTTAATCAAATTGTAGATACTGACGATCAACAATAAGGCTATGCCATATACCCAGAAGTTATGCAGCATCGCTTCTTCAGACGGGAGGTTGGTACCATCTGAGTGAGCCAACTCCCGGAAGGCAAAAACCGAAGTCAACAAAACACAATTAGCAATAACCTGTGCAGAGCTCGACACATAGTGATC
>NZ_LWGJ01001341.1:0-10110 GCF_001635845.1 Oleiphilus sp. HI0132
AGGGGGTTTCATTCCTAAACATAAGGGATACGTAAAATGTCACAATACCAAGACGAGATCAAAGCAGTAGCATCTGTTGTAGAAGCAAAAGGTGATAGCTGGGCTGCAATCAACCCTGAGTCAATTGCACGCATGCGCGCTCAAAACAAATTCAAGACTGGTCTTGATATCGCGCAATACACTGCTGATATCATGAACGCTGACATGGCTGAATTTGATAAAGATAAAACTAAGTACACGCAGTCTCTAGGTTGCTGGCACGGTTTTGTCGGCCAACAGAAGATGATCTCTATCAAGAAGCACTTCGGTGGCAAGACTGACCGTCGTTACTTGTACCTTTCTGGTTGGATGGTTGCTGCACTACGTTCAGACTTCGGTCCACTTCCTGACCAATCAATGCACGAAAAAACTGCTGTTGCATCGTTGGTTGAAGAGCTATACACATTCCTGCGTCAAGCTGATGCGCGTGAACTAGGCGGTCTTTTCCGTGCTCTAGACGCTGCTAACGAAGCTGGCGATTCAGCAAAAGCTGCTGAAATCCAAGATCAAATTGACAACCACGTAACTCACGTTGTGCCAATTATTGCTGATATCGATGCTGGTTTTGGTAACGCTGAAGCGACTTACCTAATGGCTAAGCAGATGATCGAAGCGGGTGCTTGTGCACTACAGATCGAAAACCAAGTTGCTGATGAAAAGCAATGTGGTCACCAGGATGGTAAAGTAACTGTTCCTCACGCTGACTTCCACGCTAAGATCCGTGCATTGCGTCACGCTTTCCTTGAGCTAGGTATTGACAACGGTATCATCGTTGCACGTACTGACTCTGAAGGTGCTGGTCTTACTAAAGAAATCGCAGTAGTTAACGAGCCGGGCGATTCTGGTGATATCTACAACTCTTACCTAGATGTTGAAGAAGTTACTCCAGAAGAAACAGCTCCTGGTGATGTGCTAATCAGCCGTGACGGCAAGCTTGTTCGTCCTAAACGTCTTCCTTCTGGCCTATACCAGTTCCGTTCAGGTACTGGTCATGAGCGTTGTGTATTCGATTGTATCGGTGCGCTTAATGCTGGTGCTGACTTGCTTTGGATCGAAACTGCAGTACCAACTGTACACGAGATCAAAGGCATGATGGACGACGTACGTAAAGTACACCCAGATGCGAAGCTTGTTTATAACAACTCTCCATCTTTCAACTGGACCTTGAACTTCCGTCAGCAAACTTATGATACATGGGTAGAAGAAGGTAAAGACGTATCTGCATACGATCGTAACAACCTGATGTCTGCTGAATACGATGAGTCTGAGTTGTCTGCAGTTGCTGACGAACGTACTCGTACATTCCAAGCGGATACTGCTCGTGAAGCGAACGTATTCCACCACTTGATTACTCTACCAACTTATCACACGACTGCATTGTCTGTTGATAACTTGGCTCAGAACTACTTTGGTGATATGGGTATGTTGGGTTACGTTGCTGGCGTTCAGCGTAAAGAGATCCGTCAAGGCATTGCATGTGTTAAGCACCAAAACATGTCAGGTTCTGACATCGGTGACGACCACAAAGAGTACTTTGCTGGTGAGCGTGCTCTTAAGGCAGGCGGTGCTAAGAACACTTCTAACCAGTTCTCTTAATCTGAGACTGGCTAGTTAAGCTTTTTTGATAATGTATTATTGAAAGATGCTTAATGTGTTTAGAAAAAGGCGACTCTAGAGTCGCCTTTTTTGTGGAGATTAAAAGAGGGCAGAGTCAGTGAGTCTAACCCCTTTTAATCTTTAGACTATAGTTTATAGGGTGCGCAATGCGCATCACTACGTATTTTGGTGCGCACCGCGCACCCTATAAAAAGGGCAACTTATCATGATTGACACTCCTTCCTATCTGCAAGATGCTAAAGACCTTCTCGGCAAAGATGGCTTCGCGAGCGGCGATGTGTGGTACCACGGTACTTCGTCTGCGCTGGTTACCTCTATTAATGGTGCGGGGCTTAAGCGTTCGGGTGATAAGGTTATGAATCAGGCTGCTAAGAAGACTATGGCAATGATTGGTAATAACTACACCGAGACACATGATCCGGTATTCCTAACACAGAGTAAGGAGCTTGCGTTTTATTGGGCTCAGCAGGCGGTTAGAAGTCGTAGTGTGCGAGTCGAGGGTGATGAGTCGCCAGTTGTTTACGAAGTTAAGCTGCCAGGTGATCTGCTTTCTAAAGTTAGGCCGGATGTTGGCGCTGCAAGTCTTTTGATGGTAAAGGAGGGAGAGCATTATATGGCGTTTTTGGCTGCACTTTATCAAGATAATGAGGCGGGCGCGTTAGATATAAACCTAATGAAAGCTGATCGTAATGAATATCTAAATAAGCTGGGTATGGCTTATATTGATCAAGATATATCACCTGGGTACGTAAAGCTTTTGTCTGAAGGGTAATACCTATAAAAACTTAAATTAATCGTGAAAACATAGTACAAATTCTCTCAGGAAGGCCTATAATTTAGTGTAAATAAAGCTGACACTATTCACTGAGTTTAGGCATTCCTTCGCATGGCAGTAAAAAAGATCCCTATATCCTTACTTAAGGTTGGTATGTATATTACCAAGCTCGATATATCGTGGATTGACAGCCCCTTCATGTATCACCACTTGAAGATAAAAAATGCCGCTCAAATTGATAAGTTGCTCAAGGCGGGTGTCAAGCAGCTCTCGATTGATACCTCAAAGGGTGTTGATGTAGAAGCGTCAGCTGATGTTATTCGTGATAAGTCCTCACAAGAGACTGATAAATCACAAGAAGATCAGGCTGCGAAAGATAAGCCAGTTTCAGAAGCAAGTGCTAAGGAAAAATTGCCTGAGCGTACGTCTATTAGTCAGGAGCTTGGTGTTGCTAAAGAGTTAAAGGGCAAAGTTGAGAAGCTGGCAGATGAGATCAATGAAGCTCTCAAAAACGATAAAGTGGTTGATGCTCGGCAGGTTTCGCCTTTAATTGACGCTACGCTGTCTAGTCTACAGCGGAATAACCAAGCACTCGCTATCCTTATCAATATTCAGCGTAAAGATGCTTCGCTCGCAAATCATACTTTCGCTTCATTTAGTTTAGTCTTAAGTATATCTATCAAGCTCAGCTTAGGTGACGATGCACAACAGGCGCTCGCTTTAGCCGCATTTTTTCACGATACGGGTTGGCTAAAACTGCCTATGCATTTGCTTGGTAAGGCATCACCTTATACGGCGAGTGAAAAGAAGTTAATTTATCAGCATGTCTCGATAGGCTTACGGTCGTTAAAACAAAACTGTGAGCTCAGTTCAATCGTAATGCGCATTATTACCGAGCATCATGAGCACCTGGATGGAAGCGGTTACCCTTCTGGACTTAAGTCTGATCAGATACATCCTTTAAGTAAGGTTTTCGCAGTGGTTGTCAGGTATGATGAGTTAGTCCACGGCTTGCTTGATAGGCCTGCGGTAACACCTCATGGCGCTCTTGCTAATCTATATAAAGAGGCCAAAAATGAAAAACTTGATGAGCCTTCCGTGTCAGCGCTGATTAGTCTATTGAGTGTTTATCCGGTGGGTAGTGCTGTCCAGCTAAGCAACAAAGAAAAAGGTATTGTTCTTGAGATCGATGCCGATCAACCAAAATTACCTGTCGTAAAGGTTGTTTACGATATGGCAGGGATGGCGCATATTAAGCCCAAGGTGATTAACCTTGCAAAAATCAAGACAGATAAAGAGCTGTCGATTACTTCTGTCTTGGATCTAACCGTCCCAGGCGCTGACCCTGCACAGTTATTGCGAGTAGACCTTTCGTGAGTCCTTCTTTTGATATCACTTCTATTACCTTGGATGCTTTACCTGAAGGTGTGTTGCTTGTCGATAGTGACGGTTGTATTCAGTTCTTAAACAAGGCAGGCCAGGCCATGTTAGGCTGGGATATTGATGCTATTGCCGAAAAAGCAGCGGAGGGCGGTACTGCTCATGAACTATTTTGCCGTCATAGTATTTATACTCATCACGAAGCTGAGGAGTGCCCCTTGGCAAAACAGGGTGAAGCTCAGCTAGCGCCACAGGAATGCTATTGGACGCATAAGAATTCTGAAAACATTGCCGTCAGTTACCGTAGAAGTTATACCGATGATGGCAGCTGCATGATTCTTTTCACTACCTGCGAGCAGCAAGGCTTTCAGCTTGAAGAGCTCAAGAAGCTTTCATTTTTTACTGAAATAAATCCCTCCCCATTGCTGGAGCTTGATGATCAAGGCCTGATTCTTTTTAGTAACCCTGCAATGACTGATCTAATGCTTGAGTTTGGATTTGACGATGAAGGGGCGCCCGCTATTTTACCCAGAGATCTTGCTGCTCTGGTCGGCAAAGCAATAGAGCAGGGTGGTCTAGAGAATATCGAGTCTTCTGCAAATGCTGAAGAAAATAACGATAAGACATCACACTTTTTATGGAGTTTCCATATTAGTGATGGCAGTCAAGGTAGCGCAGTATTGCTTTCAGGGTTAGATGTGACCAGTAATAAAGAAATGGAACTTCAGCGTCAAGAGTTTGAACGAAGCCTGGAGCTCGAAAAAGAACGTACTCGAAAAGAATACTTGGCAATGATGGTGCATGAATTGCGCTCACCCTTGAATGCAGTTGTCGGTTACGCTGGCATTCTTAAATCAAAGTTGTCTAGTCAGTGTAGTGAAACGCAGCTATCTTTGTTCGACCGAATTATCGGGGGCGGTCAGCAGCTCGCTGAACAGATCAGCACGACTTTGGATTCTACGCGGGTAGAAGCTGGAAAGCTGGCTGCCGACATTTCCCGCTTCAATGCAGTGCCTGCGCTTGAAGAAGCGTGTGTACAAGGTGAAACCCTTGCCAAGAAAAAAGGCTTGGATTTTCGCTCTGAGATTTCGGATTCTAACATATACGCCTTGGCAGACAGGCAGCACTTTAAGCAAATTGCGATCAACCTTATTTCCAACGCAATTAAATATACGCAAGCGGGAGCTATTGAAGTATCTCTTCGTCCCAGTTTTGATGAGCAGGTCGGCAAGTGCGTTACTCTTGAAGTAAATGATACAGGCTGTGGTGTTCCTCAAGGACAGCGTGAAAGCATTTTCAAACTATATCAGCGCCAAGATTCCCATGAGAATAGTGAGATTGAAGGTGATGGCTATGGTTTAGCAATATGCTGCGAAATGCTCGCGCTGAATCATGGTCGAATTGTTCTCGATAGCGAGGTGGGGCGAGGTAGCTCCTTCTCGGCTATTTTTCCTCGTTAGGCGATGCTAAAGCGCTTATTTCTTGCCATATCATTCAACACTCCCTAAAATCGATGAAAATCTTGTCGGGGAGCATCTGTCATTTTATCGCTTGATGATTTGCGAATGCTGAGACCATATAAATTCTTGGGATATATCCAATTATTTGTTGTTCTACATTTTGTAGGCAGATAGGGACCCGTTGAACCTGATTGGTTAGAACCAGCGTAGGGAACAAGAATTCATCAAGACTAGACCGATGATTCTAATTGCTTCCTTACTTACCACACTCGTAATACCGGATATGCGGAGCAATAGATGAAAAACGATTCGTTAAAGAAACTGGGTGATACAGCTTACGTAGATGAGTTATCTACCCAGCCTTTTCCAGCCTCAAAAAAAGTATATGTAGAAGGCAGTCGTAAAGATATTCGCGTAGCGATGCGTGAAATTTCACTTACCCCAACTCAGTTGCAGAATGGCGAGCTTGAGGATAACCCTCCAGTTAGAGTTTATGACACCTCCGGCCCCTATACAGACCCCGAGATAGAAGTTGACGTCACAAAAGGGCTAATGCCCTTACGCGATGAGTGGGTTGCTGAACGAAATGATACTGAAGAGTTACCTGGTTTTAGTTCTGAGTACGCAAATGTACGTGATCAAAACCTAGCCTTGGATGGCTTGCGTTTTGAGCATAAGCGTAAACCTCTAAAAGCAAAAGCCGGAAAGAATGTCACGCAACTGTATTACGCTCGTCAGGGTATCATTACGCCGGAAATGGAATATATCGCTATTCGAGAAAATCTGGCTTTAAGCGAGGCGCAGATGGATGAAGCGCTAGCTAACCAGCATCCAGGCGAGTCTTTCGGCGCTTCTATTCCTAAAATGATTACCCCGGAATTTGTCAGAGACGAAGTCGCTCGTGGTCGTGCTGTCATTCCTTGTAATATCAACCATCCGGAAACCGAACCGATGATTATTGGTCGGAACTTCCGCACCAAGGTGAATGCCAATATTGGTAATTCTGCGGTGACATCTTCTATTCAGGAAGAAGTCGAGAAAACAGTTTGGTCGACGCGTTGGGGTGGTGACACCGTAATGGATTTGTCTACAGGCCAGAATATTCATGAGACACGTGAATGGGTCATTCGAAACTCTTCTGTACCGATTGGTACGGTGCCGATTTATCAGGCGCTTGAAAAATGTGGCGGGGTTGCCGAAGATCTTACCTGGGAGTTGTTCCGTGATACTTTAATTGAGCAGGCGGAGCAGGGAGTTGATTACTTCACTATCCATGCAGGTGTGTTATTGCGCTATGTGCCTATGACGGCGAATCGAGTCACCGGGATCGTTAGTCGTGGTGGTTCAATTATGGCTAAATGGTGCCTTGCTCATCACAAGGAAAACTTCCTCTATACGCATTTTGAAGAAATTTGCGAGATTATGAAAGCCTATGATGTGTGCTTTTCACTTGGTGATGGTTTACGCCCAGGTTCAATTGCTGATGCAAATGATGAGGCGCAATTCTCAGAGCTTCGTACTTTAGGCGAGCTTACCAAGATAGCTTGGAAGCACGATGTGCAAACCTTTATTGAAGGCCCGGGTCATGTGCCGATGCATATGATTAAGGCGAATATGGAAGAGCAGCTCAAGCATTGCGATGAAGCGCCTTTCTACACGCTTGGCCCACTTACTACCGATATCGCACCAGGCTATGACCACTTCACCTCAGGCATTGGTGCTGCACTGATTGGCTGGTATGGTTGTTCAATGCTTTGCTATGTCACGCCTAAGGAACACTTGGGTCTACCTAATAAAGAAGATGTAAAACAGGGCCTTATTACCTATAAGATCGCGGCTCATGCTGCCGACCTTGCAAAAGGCCACCCTGGTGCACAGATTCACGATAATGCTATGTCAAAGGCTCGTTTTGAGTTTAGATGGGAAGATCAATTTAACCTTGCGCTAGATCCTTATACTGCTCGTGCTTATCATGATGAAACATTACCTAAGGACTCTGCTAAAGTTGCACATTTCTGTTCAATGTGTGGCCCTAAGTTTTGTTCAATGAAAATATCTCAGGAAGTTCGTGATTACGCAGCAGAAAAGGATGCGAACGAAGGTATGAGTGAGATGTCGGAGAAATTTAAACAGGAAGGTAGTGAAATCTACCATGAAGTTTAAGTTTAATTGAGTGTTATTAGCCAAGGGCGTCTAGGTCTATGAATCTAAGTGATGTTGATCTAAATTTGCTGGTTCACCTAGATGTACTTTTGCGTGAGCAAAACGTCACCAAGGCTGCAAACCATCTTGGTATTACGCAGCCTGCGATGAGTAATGGTTTGAAGCGTTTGCGCTTGCTGTTCGAAGATCCATTGCTTGTTCGTACCAGTGACGGTATGGCGCCTACTGAGTTGGCGCTCAGCCTTAAGCCTGCGGTGAGAGAGATATTATTCAATATCGATCGTGTAGTTCACCCGGATAGGGATTTTGACCTTCAAAGCCATCGGGTGTTTCGCGTGATGGCAAGCGACTACGCTGAATCTACCTTGATTCCCGCTGTTTTAAGTGAAGTTCGCAAGCAGGCGCCTAATATCACGCTCGATGTTTTAACGCCCAGTGATGTATCTTTCGAAGATGTTGAGCAAGGCCGTGTCGATATGGCGATTAATCGCTTTGATACTTTGCCGCAGTCTTTTCACCAAAAAACGCTCTGGTCTGATACCTTCTCATGCCTGATGAGCCCTAGTAACACCTTGGTCAATAGCTTCGATCTGGATGCCTACCTAAAGGCCAGCCATATTTGGGTGAGTAAAACTGGCTTTGGTGTGGGTGTTGGAGTGAACCCGAATGATGTGCAGCGCTTGGGTTGGGTTGATGAAGCGCTGGATCGTATTGGAGCAAAGCGCGAAATTAGTGTATTTACCCGTCATTACCAGGTGGCGATGTTGTTGGCGCAGCAGCATGACTTAGTGGCTACGCTGCCGAGCCGCGCGGCGCGTTTAAAAAGTGAAAGCTCTAAGCTTGTAATGAAAGAGCCGCCCTTCGATATACCAGCATTCGATCTCAAGATGGCCTGGAGTCCTTTACTTCATCATAATGCGGACCATCAGTGGTTTAGGCGTTTGATTACAGATATTGCTCAGAAAGAGAGTGAATAATCGTTGGTGAAGCGCAAGGGTGGCGCAGACTCTTAGTGTAAAGTCTGCTCAATCTCTAGCTTAAGGCCGCTTTCGGGCAACTGCTCGCCATCCAGATAGGCTTGGCCATCTTTCATTTCAAGACGTCCATCGATAAACCACTTAACCGCAATGGGGTAAATGATGTGTTCCTTTTCAAGTACTCGGGTGGCAAGTGTTTCTTCAGTATCCTGATTTAAGACTGGTACAATAGCCTGGATGATGTTCGGGCCGCTATCAAGCTCAGCGGTAACAAAGTGAACACTCACGCCGTGCTCTTTGTCTTTTGCTTCAAGCGCACGCTTATGAGTATGTAGGCCGGGATATTTAGGCAGAAGAGAGGGGTGAATGTTAAGCATTCTTCCTTCAAAACGGCGGACAAAATCATCGGTTAAGATACGCATAAAGCCCGCTAATACCACGAGATCCGGTTGATGCTTCTCAATCGTCTTAATCAGCTCTGCATCAAAAATCTCTCGTTGAGCGAATTTTTGATGTTCGATGACATGAGTATCAATCTCAGCTTTCTTAGCTCGCTCTAGGCCCTTAGCATGGGGCTTATTGGAAATAACAGCGCTGATCTTTCCAGGGATTTCTTCACGTTGATAGGCGTCGATTAAGGCTTGAAGGTTGCTGCCGCTACCCGATATCAAAACAACGACAACAGGATCTCGTCCTTCCATTACTAAGCGCCTAGTCCATTTAGTTGGACTTGCTCTTCGTCGGAAGATGTGTCGGCAATTTCACCAATTACCCAAGCACTTTCGCCTTCAGCTTCTAAAAGCTTGATGGCTGATTCTTCTGAACCGGCTGGAACGGCGATGATCATGCCAACACCGCAGTTGAAGGTGCGATACATTTCAACAGGATTTACGTTACCTGCTGATTGAAGCCATTTGAATACTTCAGGCAATTCCCAGCTCTGGGTCTCGATGACTGCTTTAGTTCCTTCAGGTATTACGCGAGGAATATTCTCAAGTAAGCCACCGCCCGTGATATGTGAAAGGGCATGCACCTCACCTTCTTTGATCAATTTAAGAAGAGATTTAACGTAAATCTTTGTTGGCTCAAGCAAGGCCGATTTTAGGTCGGTATCGCCAATTTCCTGGTTTAGGTCAGCGTTTGATACTTCTATAATCTTGCGAATTAAAGAGTAGCCATTCGAGTGTGGACCTGAAGAAGCGAGGCCAATTAACTTGTCGCCAGCCTTAACTTTGGTGCCATCTATAATCTCAGACTTCTCAGCAATGCCAACGCAAAAACCAGCCAAGTCATAATCTTCGCCTTCGTACATGCCGGGCATTTCAGCAGTTTCACCGCCGACTAGTGAGCAACCAGATAGGTCGCAACCAGCGCCAATGCCTGTTACTACATCGGCAGCAACGTCAACATTCAGTTTACCTGTAGCGTAATAGTCAAGGAAGAATAATGGCTCTGCGCCACCAACAATAAGATCGTTAACGCACATGGCAACGAGATCAATACCTATCGTATCGTGCTTATTGAAGTCCATGGCTAATCTTAGTTTTGTGCCAACACCGTCGGTACCGGAAATCAAAACCGGTTCTTTATAGCCCTTCGGCAACTCAAACATTGCGCCAAAACCGCCTAGACCGGCCATTACTTCCGGTCTTCGAGTTTTTTTGGCGACACCTTTAATTCTTTCTACTAGCTCATTTCC
>NZ_LWGJ01001342.1:0-712 GCF_001635845.1 Oleiphilus sp. HI0132
AGCTTACAAGTGCTGCACCCTAATCTCCCACAAGTTGCAGTATTTGATACGGCATTCCATCAAACAATGCCAGCCAAAGCTTATACTTACGCACTACCCTACAAGCTTTATTCTGAACATAATGTTCGCCGCTATGGTTTTCACGGTACCAGTCACCGCTATATTGCTAAGCGTGCATCTGAAACGATAAATAAGTCATTGCCAGAGCTAAACATTATTACCGCTCACCTGGGTAACGGCGCAAGTGTTGCGGCAATAAAAAACGGTAAAAGCGCTGATACAAGTATGGGCATGACCCCACTTGAAGGGCTTGTAATGGGCACCCGATCTGGCGACATCGACCCAGGTATTTTTGACTTTCTAATCAGTCAGAATTACTCACCCGAGGAGATATCCGAACTCCTAAACAAGCAAAGCGGTTTACTCGGTATATCTGAGCTGAGCAACGATATGCGCACAATTTGTGAGAAGGCAGATGAAGGTCATACCCAATGCAAACTTGCTTTGGAGGTATTTTGCTTTAGAGCGGCCAAACACCTGGCCGGCATGATGACCTCACTAGAACAAATAGATGCACTGGTGTTCACCGGTGGAATTGGCGAGAACTCAGCTGTCGTTAGGCAAAATATTGTCAAACACTTGTCAATTTTCGGCTTTACTATTAACCATGCAGCAAACAATCAGCCTTCTTCACGTAACGAATGCTACAACG
>NZ_LWGJ01001343.1:0-1260 GCF_001635845.1 Oleiphilus sp. HI0132
AACAGGCGTAGTAACAATGGCGGCTTTTTTGCCGCGTAGCGCGAAAAAGGTGACATTGTTACGGAGTCCTTGTTGAACGCTTGGTTATGTTTATTTATTGTGCTAGTGTGTATTTAGTTAATTTTTTATACACATAGGTGTTTTATGAGAACCAACATTGTAATTGATGACGAGCTAATGGCAAATGCTTTAAAGGTAAGCGGCTTACATACAAAGAAAGATGCTGTTGAAGAAGGCTTAAAGTTGCTTATTAAGCTAAATGAACAACAAGCTGTATGTAGTTTAAGGGGGAAAATACACTGGGAAGGCGATTTAAACGAAATGCGAGGCGATAAGTGATTATTGCTGACACAAGTGTTTGGATTGATTATTTTAACGGCGTAGTAAGTCCCTATACCGATGAGTTAGACAGGCAATTAATGAAGGGGAATGTTGCTTTAGGCGATTTAATTTTGCTTGAGATATTGCAGGGCATAAAAAGCGACAAAGAATACAATAAAACCAAGTCTGTACTTGGGAAACTAGACCAATATGAAATGCTTGGTCATAGGATGGTATTGCAATGTTCGGACTATTATCGATTGCTGAGGAAGCGAGGCATTACGATAAGGAAAACAGCGGATGTGATTATTGCGACTTTTTGTATAGATAATAAGGTGCCGCTTCTTTTTACCGATAGAGATTTCAAACCATTTGTAGAACACTGCGGATTAATTTCAGCCATTTCAAAGACATAACGCCTGCAGCTGCGGCCGAGCGAAGCGAGGTCCAGCCACAGCGTGTTTTTGCTGTGGCGAGGCAGGCTGCACTTGTTAAATGCTGAATTCAATTATGCCACCATGCTCAGCGTATATTTTGTTTAGACCCGCCCGTAATTCATTAAACTTATCGAATTTAGCCGGAAAGTAAAAATGCTCTAAGTTGCCGTTGGCAAGTACTATATGAATACCATCATTTGTTATGGTGCATTCGGTCACTTGGTTGTGGCGACCATTTATTTGGTCATTGTATTCGAAGTAAATACCATCATCGGAACCGACCTCTTCGGTTAGACCTTTTTGCCACATAAAATAATTGCCATCAGAGTCTACGACTGAGACAACAAGAACATCATTTTCGACTATTTCGATTGGATGATCGTAGCTCATAAATTCCTTTTGGCATTTAACGCCCGGCTCACCGAGCAAATTTTATTGGCGGCTTTTTTGGTACAAAAAAGGTGACAATAAAATTTGTCCGGTGGAGCCGCTTGTTAGTGCT
>NZ_LWGJ01001344.1:0-1295 GCF_001635845.1 Oleiphilus sp. HI0132
TAAGCGTTGCATCATAACCCGCTGTGCCACCGAAACCGATGACTTCGCGATTGCTCAGTGCATACTCTCCGGCACCTTGTGTTGAATAGATTATTTGGCTGGTTGTTACGTCAATGATATTGATGGAAACTTTGGCATAAGCAATTTGCTCCTTTCCGCGCCCCAAGATACCAAATAGTTGCTTGTCACCAACTTCTTTACGGCCAAACTCCGAGACTGCGCCTGAAACGACATATCTTGCGCCCGTAATGTTTTGCTTTTGACCGCGATAGGCAGCTTCTTGCTCAAGCTCTTTCATCGCGTCACGGTCAACAAGGTTGAATCTGTTCGTTTGTTGAAGGTGGGTCTCTAAGATGGTCTTGCCTTGCGAACCTAGGCGATCGCCACCAGAAGAAAATAGACCCTGCATATAGTTTGAACGGTTATTAAAATTGCCTACTACCATGGCTGTTTTCTTACCACTATAGTTTGTTTGATAGCTGGCAACTCGATCTGGTTGAATAGCTCGCTTACTTTCCGTTGCGCAGGCGCTAAGGAGTACAAAAAGTGAAACTAAGGAAATTACTTTGCTAAAACGTAAGGAGAAATTCTTCATAATTAAGGTCCTTCAGGTAGGTTTGCTCCAAAGATTATCACAGCAACAAGCCTAGGTGTACTGGATTAATCTTCAATATGGGGCGAATCACCCCGCTTAATTGGGTATAATATGCGCCAGTTTTATTTTTATCTCATTCTGTAAAAGAGGCCTCCTTTGACCCAGTTTCGTCCCTGTATCGATTTACATCAAGGCAAAGTAAAGCAAATTGTTGGTGGTAGCTTGAATGACCAAGGTGCCGATACTAATTTTGTGAGTGCTTATGATGCGGCTTACTATGCTTCCTTATACAAGGAGCATAACTTACAAGGTGGGCATGTTATTGCACTAGGCCCAGGAAATAAGGACGAAGCACTTAAGGCACTATCGGCCTGGCCTCAAGGTTTACAATTTGGCGGGGGCGTTAATCATGAAAATGCCAGCGAGTTTTTGGAAGCAGGTGCGTCGCATTTGATCGTCACGTCTTACCTCTTCGAAGATGGGGAGCTATCTTCTGACAGAATTGAAAAGATAAAAGCGGAGACGGGAGCGGAGCGTTTAGTGATGGATCTGAGTTGCCGAAAAACCGAATCGGGTTGGAATATTGCGACGGATCGTTGGCAAACAGTGACCCGTACTCAGATTACCAAGAATACCCTCGCTGAGTTGGGAGGGCACTGGAATGAGTTTTTAATACATGCTGCCGATGTTGAAGGGCTAC
>NZ_LWGJ01001345.1:0-883 GCF_001635845.1 Oleiphilus sp. HI0132
TTCTGTTTTGCTCTTCGATAACTTCACGCATTCGAATACTTTTGATTGTCGTCACCAAGGATCGCGCTACAGAAGAAACGAACTCATAATCACTATCAGCAAAACTCACATTCTTCACATCACCGGAAAGGTTAATCACACCAACGAGAATCTCTTTGTCGACAAGCGGTACACATAGTAAGGCACGCTCTTGCCCGCCAGCAGCCGAGACAAAGTTCTTATCTTTTTCGGTATTTGGAACAAAAATAGTCTTTTTGGTTTCAGCTGCTTTGCCTAGAACACCTTGTCCCATATCAAACTTAACAGCTTCACTACCAGCTTCAATCGCTTTAGGTGGGAAATGTGCTTTCACCTCTAACTGCTGATTTTCATTTGTAAGAAAAACCGAACCCTGCGAAACGCCAATCTTTTCATGCATACTTTGAAGCACTTCTTCAAGAGCAATATTTTGACTCTGAGCACCGGCCAAAGAACGACCAATTGCATTCAATTTGGCAAGATCGATCATCTTCTTACGGATAGCTAAACGCATCGAGTTAAAGTTCTGGGTAGCAAGTAAAATCAGAACTATCAACATCACTATCGAACTCTTAAAGCCGAAGTCCAAACTACCTAACACTTCACCCTGCAAGTCATTAAAGCGAACATTTGCTGCTTTCAATAACTCGTCAAGCCCTTCAATAGATTGTGTTACTGCTGAATCTGCTTCAGACAACTTCTGTTTTGCAACTTCAATTTGCTCCAACTGCCGTTTTTTGTGATCAACAATTGAGGGTGTCTTTTTAATATATTCACTTATTTCAGCATAAGCATCAAAGGCGGCGGGAAGCATATCGTCTTCATCAAAATCCTTAAACACTTCAGCACCCTTAACGAACCAAGA
>NZ_LWGJ01001346.1:0-643 GCF_001635845.1 Oleiphilus sp. HI0132
AAGGTAGTGATGTTCTCTATGGCGACGAAGGGAATGACCGTCTTAATGGCGGGGAGCAGCATGACTGGCTTTACGGCGGTGAAGGTGATGATCAATTATATGGCGGCGCAGGTAATGACCAGATCCAGGGTGGAAAAGGTGATGACGTTTTATCTGGAGGCTCGGGTACAGACCGCTTAGACGGAGGCGCGGGTAATGATACCTTTATCGTGAAGCCCGGTGACGGTACGATCTATATTACTGATACCCAAGGCATCAATATCCTAGCTTTTGAGGGTGGTTTGAATGCTGGCGATATTTATACCTATGCGAGACCTTCTTCTCAAGATCCTACAAGCGACAGTTTTATTAAGATAAATTATGGCTCGAATGAAAGTGATGTGATCGCTATGTCGCAGACGACTTTCTCGTACATCCGTGAAGCTCGATTTGCTGATGGTTCAAGTTTATCTCTCATTGTCGACAACTTGTCCAATGGAACTAACCTAGGAACGGATAGTGATGACCATATCACCTCGGACGGCGTAGGCTCGAAGCACTATTATGGGTTCAGTGGTGCCGACACTATTGATGCCGGAGACGGCCAGGATTATGTCTATGGTGGTGATGATAACGACGCAATCAATGGCAATAGTGGGGATGA
>NZ_LWGJ01001347.1:0-1726 GCF_001635845.1 Oleiphilus sp. HI0132
GTCAGTTACTCGGATGCCCATGATTGCTTTAAGAACGCCCCAAACAATCAAGCTACATACGAATACCCAAACAAAGATCGTTAGTGCACCAACCAGCTGGCCAGCGAATGTAGCGTCAGCGTCTGATAGAAGTACTGCGAAGATACCCCATAGACCTACTACACCGTGTACCGAGATTGCACCAACAGGATCGTCAAGCTTAAGCTTATCAAGTGTTACGATTGAGAATACTACGATAACACCACCGATCGCACCAATGATCGTTGCTAGTAGTGGAGAAGGATCAGCAGGCTCTGCAGTGATCGCAACCAAACCTGCTAGTGCGCCGTTCAATGCCATTGTAAGGTCAGCCTTACCGAATAGAATACGTGCAACGATCAATGCAGCGATCAAACCACCTGCCGCAGCAGCGTTAGTGTTCAAGAATACGCTTGCTACTTCGTTAGCTACTTCGATACCACCCAGTTTAAGAGTAGAACCACCGTTGAAACCGAACCAGCCCATCCACAGTATGAATGTACCTAGCGTTGCTAGAGGAAGGTTCGCACCTGGGATAGCGTTAACCTGACCGTTAGCACCGTACTTGCCTTTACGAGCACCTAGCATGATAACACCAGCCAATGCTGCTGCAGCACCTGCCATGTGAACGATACCTGAACCAGCGTAATCGCTATAGCTACTGAGGTCGTACATACCGAACACAGAGTTACCACCCCAAGTCCAGCCACCTTCCATTGGGTAGATGAAACCCGTCATAACAACTGCGAATGCTAGGAAAGCCCAAAGCTTCATACGCTCAGCAACCGCACCCGATACGATAGACATTGCCGTTGCAACGAATACGACCTGGAAGAAGAAGTCAGAAGCGCCTGAGTAAACAGAGTCACCGCCGAAGCCGTTTTCAGCAGAATCTGCTAGAGCTTGAGCAACGTCTATAGTTGCAACGCTGTCAGTACCTGATAGGAAGAAGCCGCCGCCATACATGAACTCGTAACCACAGATTAGGTACATGGTGCATGATACTGCAAACAGTGCAACGTTCTTGGTTAGGATCTCAGTGGTGTTCTTGGCGCGAACCAAGCCTGCTTCCAGCATGGCAAAACCTGCTGCCATCCACATAACTAATGCGCCGCACACCAAGAAATAAAAGGTGTCCATTGCATACTGCAATTCATAAATGTTGTTCATTACGTTTTCCATAAGGAAATCTCCGTACTGTATTCTAAAAAATTAGTTGCTTAGTGATGAATGAGATTTAAACCGCATCAGTGCCGGTTTCACCGGTACGGATTCGAATAACTTGCTCAAGCGGTGAAATGAAAATTTTACCGTCACCAATTTTGCCGGTATTAGCTGCTTTGCTGATAGCTTCAACAACTTGGTCAACCAAGTCGGAACCAATGGCAACTTCAACTTTAACCTTAGGAAGAAAGTCAACAACGTACTCAGCGCCACGGTATAATTCCGTGTGACCTTTCTGACGGCCGAAACCTTTAACTTCAGTTACGGTAATACCTTGTACGCCAATTTCAGACAATGACTCACGTACATCGTCCAGCTTAAATGGTTTGATTATGGCAGTTACGAGTTTCATGGATATCTCCTGTGCTGTCGCTGCAATATTTACTAGTTAAAAAAATGTGTTTTAGTTCTTGTTTGCTATTCAAAATGAAAAACGAATCTCTCATTCGGAATAACAAATCTGATCGGTATATAGCAGGGGGTG
>NZ_LWGJ01001348.1:0-962 GCF_001635845.1 Oleiphilus sp. HI0132
AACAGATGTTTGAAACATACGTTTGATCTAGCTTAAAGTCAAGATTTTAGATTCTGCTCAGGCTCGCCTACCGACTTATTTAACGATTGTTCAAGTTTGCTAGCTTCAAGCTCATCAATTCTGTCATCCCAGCCTTGGTCAAGATGCTTAAAATGGCTCTCTAGATATTCTTTTTCCAAGCGTTTATAGGCCTTTTGAGCTTCAACCATTAATAACAAATACAGACGAATTGTCTTTTTGTTTTGCATATAGTTTAGCAGTGATCGATCTTTAGAGTAACGATATATACCGTTAAAGAGGCTCTTGGATAAGTTCGGGTTGAATTTTGTCAATTTTTGGCAACGCCATGCGAGCCCGTCAGTGCCTTCAAGGTACTGAATATGGTGTAAAGCTCCGTATTCGATCACCTTTCTTTTAGCTAGCAACTCATGTAAATGTGGACGAGAGAAAAAGAACTTCCGCATAGGAGAGAATGCAAAAAAAGCAGATAGAAAAGCCATACCACAACCAACACCACCAACCCAGGCATCAAGCAAACCTAACAAACTAAATACAAACAAGGACGCGAAAATAGCACATATAAGTACCCAGTAATCTCTATCTCTCCGAGCTTCGGCTACCAAGGTGTTATCGGGGTAATCGTCCATTGCGAGGTGATCATAGTTCAAGCCCATTACAGGCTCACAGCCTGCAAGTAATATCTTCTTCCTATGTTGCTGCAGTTTTAATTCGGCCTTTTGTGCAAGAATACGCTCTCGCGCGTTATCAACAATACTTTTCTTTTGGCGTCGGTCGTCTTCTAAACGACGCTCAACAGTTCCTCGAGGTTTTTTGCTTGTATGCCGTCGATCGGGAGTCTTGCGCCTGCTATTTTCCTCTGCGTCATCACCAGAGGCCAAGCCATTATTTTGATCGATATCATTTAACAAGCTATCAAGAGATGCAGTTTTGCTTGTATCCGC
>NZ_LWGJ01001349.1:0-2215 GCF_001635845.1 Oleiphilus sp. HI0132
CCATCCGGCGGGCACCACAGCTGGGGCAGAACCCTCTGCGCTTGCAGCTAAATGCCACCAATCGTTCATGATGGCAATCCTCGCAGCGGACACGCAAAAAGCCATATTCCAGCCGACCACATTGGAGAAAATCTTCGAACTCTCTCTGAACGTAACGAGGCAAGCTTTGTCCCTGACCCTCCAACGAGGACTTAAAGACAGGATAATGTTCCTGAACCAATTGATAGAGGAACGTCTTTTCGGGCTGATGGCGTTCATAGTATGGTGCTTGACTCGCCCAGACATTCCTTGCCGGTGACATGAGTATCCCTCTTGATACTGTTTATGCATACAGCATATAGAAGAAGCTTCACTTAGCGAATATTGGCCGTAATTTTGTAAAAACAGTCCAACTGTTATGTCCGCTTATCTCACTTTCCAGAAGTAACCGATCAGATCAATATTGGCCAAAAAATCTTTGTTTATCGATCAGTCATGAAGGTCCGTTTTGCGGACGTCATTGGCATCTGTTTAAAAAATACGGTAAATACTAAAGTTTGACGATATAATAGAGAAAATTTATAGACTGGAGCGGTGGATGCCGGTAATAAGTAGGTTTTATGGAATATTGATCGCAATGTATTTTAACGATCATAACCCTCCGCATTTTCATGCAAAGTACTCAGGGTATGAGGCTCTATTTAACTTTGATGGAGAAATCATCGAAGGTGAATTGCCTAACAGAGCTATCAAATTCGTTCAAGAATGGATTTCATATCACCTAACTGAGTTAGAAGAAAATTGGGACAAAGCTCGCTCTGGCGAACCTTTGAATTACATAGCACCGTTGGAGTAACAAATTATGCTTCATATTAAATCAGCAAAGCACGTTTCCGACTTTACACTTTGGGTTGCTTTTGATGATGGCACTTCAGGCAATATTGACTTAAAAGGAGCTTTGGAAGGTACCGTCTTTTTACCATTAAAAGATGTAGCTGTTTTTTCTAAAGTTTCAGTTGATCCTGAGCTAGAGACTGTGGTTTGGCCTAATGGTGCAGACCTTGCTCCTGAGTTCTTAAAAGACCTACACCAAAAACAAAACCAAGTTCACAACTGAATATTGGTATCTCTGACAGGTAGCTACTTTTTAGTATCCACCTGTTGGAAAATATCTACACCTGGATTCGTTCGGCAAGATCAAGCGCATCATCTACTTCAACTCCAAGATACCTTATAGTACTGTCGATTTTTGAGTGCCCTAGCAATATCTGAATAGCTCTAAGATTCTTTGTTTCACGATAAATAATTGAAGCTTTTGTTCGCCTCATTGAGTGAGTGCCATAAGCTGCCTTATCTAAACCAATACTGGAAACCCATGAGTCAACAATTCGAGCATATTGTCTAGTAGATAGATGCTCTGATTTCTTACACCGACTTTGAAATAAGAAATCGTTAAAACCTAAATGCTGAATCTCAATCAGTTTATTTAAGGTCGTTTTTGTCTTCGCTGTAATTTCAAATTGAACAGGTGTTTTCGTTTTTTTCTGAATGATTTGTGCGCGTGATTGAATACCATCGCCATGACTTATGTCACTGACTGACAGTCTGACAAGATCACAACTTCGAAGCATGCTATCAATTGCTAGGTTGAAAAGAGCTAGGTCTCTGATACTTTGTAAGCGTCTAGCCAAGCACACATAATACCAAACCCAACAATTAATTACGCTAGTTCCAAAATTCACAAGGAACTAGCACATGACTAAAAAGAACACCAAGAAAGCCAAACACGACTGGCCAAGTATCTTCGATTATCAAAAAGAGAGCGGGTTAACGGTTGCAGAATTCTGCTCCATACATAAAATCAGCACCTCTTCGTTCTACCTCAATAAGCACCGACGCTCGACAGGCAATAATTTTGTCGAAGCGAAAGTTGTTCGGCAAGTGTCTGAACAAGTCACACAGATCACTAGCTCTAAACAAATCATCACGTTAATCACACAAGCAGGTGAACTGACTTTTCCAGATTCGATATCACCTGACTTTTTAGTCAGAGTGATAAAGGGTTTATCATGAAGATGTTTGTTCAGCCTTCCCGCATTTATCTTCACCGGCAGTTTGTCGATTTCAGAAAATCGATTAATGGTTTATCTGTGATCATTGAGTCGGAGATAAATCTTCCCGTCATGAGCGGTGCCTTGTTCATTTTCTGCAACAAAGCCAAAGATAAATTGAAGAT
>NZ_LWGJ01001350.1:0-774 GCF_001635845.1 Oleiphilus sp. HI0132
TTAAAAAGCTGCAACGAAGTCACAAAATTTAGTCAAATGAAATACCTAAACGCTGACCTACCTCTTCGTAAGTTTCGATCACGCTACCAAGACCTTGCCTAAACCTGTCTTTATCCATCTTCTTACGAGTTTCTTTATCCCAAATACGACAGCCGTCCGGGCTAAATTCATCACCAAGAACAATTCTACCTTCAGACAAACCAAACTCTAGCTTGTAATCAACCAATAGCATACCCGCCTTGTCAAACATTGCTGACAGCACATCGTTTACTTGATAGGTAAGCTTTTCCATTTCGACAAGCTGTTCTTTCGTGGCCCAACCAAAGGATACACAGTGAGAAACGTTAATCATTGGGTCATGCAGAGCATCATCTTTTAGGAATAGTTCGAACGTAGGTGGAGTCAATTCTTTTCCTTCTTCAACACCTAGGCGACGTACTATGCTACCCGCTGCATAGTTACGAACAACACACTCCACAGGCAACATTTCAAGATTTTTTACCAGGCACTCGTTATCTGATAGCAAGGCTTCAAAATGAGTTTCGATACCAGCCTCTTCTAAAGCCTGCATGATAAAAGCGTTAAACTTATTATTTACCATGCCCTTTCGATTCAGCTGCTCCATTTTCTCGCCATCAAAAGCAGAGGTATCGTCTCTAAACAAAAGAACAAATTTGTTTGGATCTTCTGTGGTATAAACTGATTTTGCTTTACCAGCGTAAAGTTCTTTCTGCTTTTGCATAAAAAGGAAACTCCCGAGAGTGGCTCTAAGAT
>NZ_LWGJ01001351.1:0-836 GCF_001635845.1 Oleiphilus sp. HI0132
TATAACATGCAGCTTAGTTTGTTACGTGCCAATGCAGTTATGCAGAATATTCTTAGCTTTGAGTTTCCTCATAAGACCAAATTAATGAACAAGCTCACAGTGACAGGTAGAGGCGAGACGGAAGCTAACCAAAAAGTAGCAACGAAAGCGGACCGGAAAGTAATGTTTCGCCTTCAATTTAAGGGAACTTATGAAGAGGCGGTTAGGTTGTTAAAATGATTACTCTAGGGGGATTTAAACCATCTACTAAAGCTTGGGACTCGCTTTCTAATTCTCTAGGTTCCTTCAAGGGGAAAAGTTTTTCTGGAGATAATTTGGCGCTCAGAGCAAACTTCAGTGTTAAAGGTAGCGACGAATTATTAGCTCTAATTAGGTCTAATAAGTTCAAACACCTTTCAGAGTTTGATTTGCTCATGCTTATTAGCAACGACTTTTGGGATGAGTTAGATCAGGAAGAAGCTAAGTCCCTTGCAAGCTCTTTCTGGCGTTATTACTCAAAAAACTCAAACTTAGCAGTTAAGGTCTACTACTGGTATTTCAGCAAAAAAAATGTATTCAAGAAGCCGCTTAACGTTGCGGCAAAAGAGTGTAAGAGTCATCCACATCTTTATTCTCAATGCATGAAAGGTTATTTCGATGGCGTATGCAGAGAAATGTTTCAAAGTGATGGGGCTCCTGTCGAATTTTTCTTAAAGCAAAACTTGCCATTTGCAGCCTTACTGAAACTAGCTCGATTTAGAAAGTCTATTGCCAAGGTGTATTGGGAAGGACACGCAGGGCAAAATGACTTAAAACTTGTTCAAGTACTAAATTCTGCAACTAAGCCTGATGAAAAA
>NZ_LWGJ01001352.1:0-17324 GCF_001635845.1 Oleiphilus sp. HI0132
TAATGAGAGACGCATTGCGATATTCCACTTTGAATTATAAAAAGTCTAAAGTAGCTTAAGAGACTGAAAGCGATTACCGGCGAAAACTAAAAGCCATTCATTTCGTTCAAACCAGTACTCTTCAGCAAATAGCTCTGAGAAGACCTGAAGTCATTAAGGCCTTCTCTAAGCCCCTTACCAGAGCACAAAAAGACCGTGACAAAAAGCAGTAAACAGCAATATCGGATTAAAGAAATGTTTTACAGCCTGCAAGGCGAAGGCGCTCGAGCAGGGCGTGCAGCTGTATTTTGTCGTTTTAGTAAGTGCAACTTATGGAATGGGAGAGAAGATAGCCGGGCAGACGCTGTGTGTAATTTCTGCGACACAGATATTCTTGGCGCAGATGGGCAAAATGGTGGCGAGTTTGCTAATGCCCAAGCATTGGCAACAAAAATTCAATCACTCTGGGACAGCAATCAAGTACTCGCCAGCTCTTCTTCAAGCCGTAAGAGTATAGCCAAACCCTACGTTATCTTCACTGGCGGAGAACCACTACTTCAGCTTGACCCAAAACTGATAGAGTTGATGCATCAGCTAGGTTTTGAGATCGCTATTGAGAGCAACGGCACGCTCCCTCTTCCTGAGGGTATTGACTGGGTATGCCTTAGCCCAAAAGGCAAATCAAGCATTGTTTTTGATCGCTGTGATGAACTGAAGCTGGTTTATCCTCAGAGCGATGCACTCCCCGAAGCCTATCAAGACTTCCCTGCTGATCACTATTTTTTATCGCCCATGGCCAGCCCCGCTGTGCGCTTTGGTGAAGACCCAGACAAAATAAACAATACCCGTTTAGCCCTCGACTATTGCCTGAGCCATCCTCAATGGCGCTTAACTTTACAAATGCATAAGCTACTTGGAATAGACTAAGACTACCTAGCCCATTTACCCCCTTCCATCTTTCAGTCTCTTAAGCTACTTTAGACTTTTTATAATTCAAAGTGGAATATCGCAATGCGTCTCTCATTATTATTTCTTATATGCTTAGTGCTTACAGCATGCTCAACCCGTGACTTACAAGGAACCTTGGGCGGCTCTACCGCTCAGCGCTTAGTCACACATAGCATCGATGATCTGGTCAGAAGTATTGAAGATGAAAAGCTAGATGCACTCGAAGGTAAAAACGTTTATATCAACTCTTACTTTTTAAGTGATTCACCCCTTAAAGCTTATGCCGACAAACGTTTGGCGATTGAGTTAGAAAGCCGTTTCGGTATCAATGTTGTGGCCACACAAGAAGAGTCTGAACAGGTGATGACAGCCTTCTACACCTCTCTTGGCACAGACTTGGACAACTTTGGTATTGCCATACCCTTTGGCTATGTTCCAGGGGTCGCTGAAAACACTCAGCTAAACATCATCACTTTAGAGAAATTCCACGGTATCGCAGAAATGTATTACTACATCGGCGAAACCGGCAGCGAAAATCGTAGCCAAGTCTTACAGGCCAAGGTGAAGACCGATGCCCTAGGCCTGCCATTTATCACGATTCCGCTTTCTAATATCGACCGTCACGAAAGCTTATTTTAGCCTTCGCTCTATTCGCTATTATTAGTGTTTGCTTACTGCTTCTGCTCCATCAGCCAAGCGACTTGTTTCTCAAGCTCTTCAATTCGAGCGAAGAGCTCATCTGAAGACGCTGAAGAGTCGCTTACTGGTGTTGAAGGCTCTTGTATTTGCGTCATATCAGGCTCCCCACTGAGCAGGTGCATATAACGATCTTCCCGCTGTCCGGCAGACGACGGTAAGCGACACATCAATGGTGTTGTTCTGTTTAGCAGCTTATCGACTAAAGCAATTAGTTCTTCTGGCCCTGAAAACTCATACATTCTGCGGGTTCGGGTGAGAAGCTCATTCACCGTCTGCGGGCCTCGCAGCAAGAGCATGCAAAAGATAGCGTGCTCTGCGTCATTCATATGATATTCACGCGTCAGACGCTGGTCATATTTATCCGCTCTTGAACCGTACTCAAATTTTACCAAGGCCCGCTTCTGTAAGTCATAAAGGCTCTGTTGAACATCACCTTCAGAAAGATCCATCACCGGTTCACGGCTAGTTTTCTGATTGCAGGCTGTCACCAGGCTATTGAGCGTTAAAGGATAGACATCGGGTGTGGTTAGCTGTTTCTCCATCAAGGCCCCCAAAATACGAGCTTCGACTAATGACAAGATGGAAGAAGAATCATGTTCACTCATTTATGATTTATGCCTTTTGTTATATTTTAGTGAATTTGTCGATTTTAACGTGTGTCTTTATCAATTACACGACTTATTGAAACAGCAATTATTGGACATCGGATCTATCCTCTGCATACTTATATAGCATAGTTTTTAGCACCAAGGCACTCTAGGACAATTACTTAAAAGGATATATCTATGAGCAAGCCGCTCATTATGATAGTTGATGATGAACCTATCAATTTACGTCTACTTTCTGAAGCACTCAAATCCGAGTTCGATCTTATTGCCGCCACTAATGGCACTCAGGCATTACAACAGCTCGAGCAGCAGCATGAGTCTATCGAACTGATCTTGCTCGATGTCAATATGCCTGGTATGTCGGGCATGGAGGTGCTTGACCGCATCAAAGAACATGATGAGTGGTCCGACATTCGCGTAATCTTCGTTACCGCAATGAACCAAGTTTGTGACGAAGCCGCGGGCTTGGCCCATGGTGCCGTCGACTATATTACCAAGCCCATTTCAGCCCCCATTGTCTTGGCTCGAATTCGTACCCAGCTTACCTTGCGGGCTGCCAAGAAATCCCTTGCCGAGCAAAATCAGCTACTTGAACAACGCGTTCAAGAGCGTACTGAAGAAATTAGATATACCCAGGAAGTCGTTATCAACGCACTCACCACGCTCGCCGAAACCCGTGACCAGGAAACCGGATTACATATCGTTCGTACCCAACATTACGTTAAACAACTTGCAGAACTGGTGCGCGACTTACCCGAATATAAAGATGAGTTAGATGACGAAGCTATCGATGCAATGTTCCGAACAGCACCATTGCATGATGTTGGAAAGGTAGGGATCCCCGATCGAATACTACTTAAGCCCGGAAAGCTGGATGCAGAAGAATGGGAGATCATGCGCAGTCACGCTTCTTTAGGCGGCGATGCCCTGCAAAAAGCTCGTCAATTATCAAATAGGACACAAGAGGGCGATTGCTTCCTGAAATATGCACAGGAAATCGCTTAATGTCATCATGAAAAGTGGGATGGCTCTGGCTACCCTAAAGGGCTAAGCAAAGAAGCTATCCCATTATCTGCACGCTTAATGGCGATTGCCGATGTGTATGATGCCTTGATCTCCAAGCGTTGTTACAAAAGCGCCATGACACATGAACAAGCTTTAGAGATTATGCGCGAGGGCAGAGCTCAACACTTTGACCCAGTGATGCTTGATGCCTTTCTGGATAACTGCCACTTATTCCTGGCAATCGCTGATAAGTACAAAGACGAGTAAGTGCTCGCTATACTTACCGGACAAATAATTCGATCTGTTGTAGCGCAGTATCTGCCTCTCTAACACGTGGAGCAAATATCTTAAAGACGTGAAACAACCCCTCAAACACATCGTAAGTGAAATCACATTCGCTTTCATTTACGCGCTGGGCGGACGTATCGCCTGCCCAGTATCGTCAGCGCCAAGCTTAACCGTACTATAACCTTTACTTGGCAAAGCCCGGCTTTTCAACTGCGCCCAGGTACTCTACCTTTAGCTCCTTAACTAAATCAGCCATCGATTTAATTGTGTGAATGCCCGATACGCCTTCACCAGCACTCCAAAAGTCCTTCCATGCATTACTACCTGCCAAATCAAGATCGACACTTTCCTTGGCCTGGTAACTTGCCAAGTCAACGCCAGCACGCTCAATTGACGGCTTAAGGAAGTTACACTTCACGCCAGTAAAGGTATCTGTGAAGATCAAATCTTTAATCCCTGATTCAACCAACATCTTTTTGTAGTCAGGGTCTACCTCGGCTTCTTCGGTGGCTATAAAGCGTGTTCCCATATAAGCAAAGTCTGCTCCCAGCACTTCAGCTGCACGTATACCGTAGCCATCATTCACAGCACCGGCCAAAGCCAAAGGGCCGTCCCAAAATTCTCGAATTTCTCTCACCAAAGCAAAGGGGTTAATGGTACCCGCATGGCCTCCTGCTCCTGCCGAGACAACAATAATTCCATCCACACCCGCAGCAATTGCTTTCTTCGCATGCTCTGCACGAATCACATCATGAAAGACAACACCGCCCCACTCATGCACTTCCTTCACTATCTCTGCAGGGTTGCCCTGACTGGTAATGACAAAAGGAACCTTATGCTTCTTGACCACTTCTCGGTCACTCGGTAAACGCGTATTTGAGGGATGTACAACCAGATTAACACCGAAAGGGGCAACAGGCTTGCCGGGGTTAGCTTCAGCAAACTGCGCCAAGTCCTCGCTAATTTCGCCAAGCCAAGTATCTAATAAGTCCTGAGTTCGGGTATTGAAGCTGGGAAACGTGCCTACGACTCCGTTTTTACATGCATTGATCACCAGTTTAGGGCTAGAGACCAAAAACATCGGCGCGCAGATAACAGGCAAGCTTAGTTTGTTTTCGAATAAGGCGGGTATTGGCATTTTTTCTATCTCAATGTAAAAGCTATTTTTGGTAGAACCGCTTCTACCGTCGGCTCGGCAATGTGCCCATATGCTTGGCAATAATTCCGAGCATCATCTCATCACTACCACCGGCTATCGATAGTATCCGCGTATCACGATAGGCTCTGGCAGCAGGATTATCCCACATAAAACCCATGCCTCCCCAGTATTGAAGGCAGCTATCACTTACTTCACGCCATAACCTGCCCATTTTTAATTTAGCCATGGATGCCAGGTAGGTCGCGTCTTCACCTTCAATATGTTGCTGACAAGCTCTCCAGGTCAGCGCTCTGAGCGCCTCAACTTCGGTTTGCAACTCTGCCAAGCGAAAGTGCACCACCTGATTGTTTAATATCGGCTGGCCAAAGGTCTCCCTATCTCGGCACCAATCCCGGGTATCACTGATAATTCGCTCCATTCCCTTTAGTGAACTCGCAGCGGCATACATTCGCTCTTCTTGAAACTGCATCATCTGCATAGCGAAACCTTTGTTCTGTTCGCCTATTCGATAGCGCTTAGGTACGCGAACATTATCAAAGAATATCTGCCCCGTATCACTGGCGCGCATACCGAGTTTATCCAAAGGCTTTGAGATCTCGATACCCGGTGAATCCAAAGGCACAATGATCATTGATTTATTTGCATGAACACTGCCTTCAGAAGTGTTGGCAAGTAAACAAATCCAATCACCTTGCGTCGCATTCGTGATCCACATCTTACTGCCATTGATAAGGTAGTCATCACCGTCACTTTTAGCGGTCGTTTTTAAACCTGCAACATCTGAACCTGCCCCAGCTTCACTAACCCCGATACAAGCAACCATATCTCCAGCGATGGCTGGCGCCAAAAAATCACGTTTTAACTCATCACTACCAAAACGAGCCAAAGCAGGCGTGGCCATGTCTGTTTGCACACCAATCGCCATGGGCAAGGAACCACCATAGGCTCGGCCAATTTCCTCAGCAAACACCAGGTTATAACTATAATCTAAACCTGCACCACCATTCGCTTCGGGTTTATGTATACCCAACAAGCCCAGGTCACCCATTTTCTTGAATAGTGAATGTAAAGGCGCTTTGCCTGCCTGCTCCCACTCATCAACAAAAGGGTCCATTTCCTGATCAACAAAGGCTCGCACTGTTTTGCGTAAGGCTTCATGTTCAGACGTGAATTTCATGCTCATCTCCAATATAAGATCTAACTAACGCAATCTTAAGAATCGAAGACAAAAAGAAACAGCGTGACTCAGGTCATATAAATGGCCAAACGGGCCATAAAGGTAAATAATACCCCAATATATTCCGGAGATTATGATGCTAAAACATGTCACGCTTTATGCCTGCGAGAATGCAATGGGTTTAAGTTTAGGTCTTAGTCATGATGTATTTGCCTTTGCCTCCATGCTACAAAAAAAGCTTTTGGGCGAGGCTATATCTATCTCGCTAGTTACCTTAGATGGCAAAGCTATTTCATCATTCAGCGGCTTAAGCATTACACCTGATCAGGCACTAGGCGATATCAAACATACAGACCTGGTCATTCTTCATGGAATCTGGGGTGACATGGAAGCGCTGCTAATCGATCAGCGCCCCTTATACCCAAAGCTTAGGGAGTGGCACGAGCAAGGTATCCCGATTATGGCTGCGACAACCGGTTCCTACTTTCTGGCAGAGGCCGGGCTCTTGGATGAGCGAATCTGTACCACGCATTGGCATAAGCAAGAAGAATTCGCACAGAAGTACCCCAAAATCGATCTTCGCCCCGACCGTTTTATTACCGCTACCGGGGAACTGTATTGCTCTGCAGGAATGAATGCAGCCATGGAGATCATGATCTATCTGCTTTCACGCTTGTCCTGCACTGAGGTTGGCGAAGCCGTAGAAAGTACTTTTTTGGTCGATTTCAGACGAGCCTACTCCGGCGAATTTGCCTCCATTGGTAAACAAACCTACCATCAAGACGACGCTATTCTATCTATCCAGCAGTGGCTTGAAATCCACTTCATTGAGCCCCTTTCTATCGAGCAACTTGCCACAAAAGCAAATATGAGTGTACGCACCTTTAAACGTCGCTTTAAAGAAGCAACGGGCGAATCACCTCTTAGCTATATTCAACACTTAAAAATTGAGCAGGGAAAAGAGCACCTCAAACATAGTGATCAAAGTGTCGCAGAAATATCATGGAAGGTTGGTTATCAAGACCCTGGCCACTTCAATCGTTTATTTCAGCGAAAATATGGCCTAAGCCCCGCCGCTTGGCGTAAGAAGCTACGATAAATTTTGCTCACTACAATCAGCTAGAAAAGTCCCTTGATTCAGCAGTGCCTTAGGACAGGGCTCTCTCTTCGAAACAAGCCTTTCAGTGCACACTAATAAGGCCCTCACTGATAGATCACACGCATAGGTTTTAGCTAATCTATTGAATAATAATGACAATTTCCAATGGCATAGCGATTGCCGAAGCCCTTTGTGAAATTTATTCCTCAGCTCAAACCTGACGCTGACCAACACAGTAAATAAAGGTGATTGTGATGAAGAAAGAAGAAGTGATCGAAGCAATTGTATTAGCTAAAAAATCTAAAGAACTTACCTGGGAAGGTATGGCAGAAGAAGTCGGCATGGGCTCAGTATGGCTCACCTCAGCTTGTCTGGGCATGAATAGTATGCCCGAGGAAGTTGCAGATAAGGTTTGTGCCTTACTTGATTTACCGGACGAAGCAAAGCCTGCATTGATGGAATACCCGACTAAAACCTGGGATCAATCCATTCCTCAAGACCCTTTAATTTATCGGCTATATGAAATTGTCGGTGTCTACGGCGATACGCTAAAAGAAGTAATACAAGAAAAGTTTGGCGACGGCATCATGAGCGCAATTGACTTCAGTATGGATGTTGAAAAAGAAGAGAACCCGAAAGGTGATCGCGTCGTCTTAACCATGAATGGTAAGTTCTTACCCTACAAAGCCTGGTAGCTTCATCGAGTACGAGGCCAGAGCTTCGTACTCACTTTTATTTATTGTTTTTACTTAATAATTTCTCGAACCCTATTTAAACAATTTTTAGTTCTCTATGAATGACAGTAGGCTGGACCGTCTTAGCCTAAGAGGACCTTTAACCCGATCAATATCAAAATCGTCCCACCTAACACTTCAGCTCGACTTTCGAGCCAAGTGCCTGTTTTCTCGCCAAGGTAGACTCCGGCAAAGCTAAATAGTGCAGTGGTTATAGCTATGAAAGCACAGGCTAGAAATCCGTTAACGTTCAGCAAAGTCAAGGAAAAGCCCGCCGCCATTGCGTCGATACTGGTGGCAATACCTAGAATGAACATAGCACGATGACTTATATGAGAAGGGACATTCTCTTCACCAGTAATAAGCGCTTCATAGATCATCTTAATACCAATAATCAAAAGCAATATAAACGATACCCAGGGAGCATAGGTTTCAGCAAAAACGAGAACACCTTTACCTCCTATAAAACCAATAAGGGGCATAAGGCCCTGAAAAAGGCCGAAGTAAATAGCGCACATTGTGGCAAGCTTTAGTGTGCCGACCGTTTTTTTTGAACCTAAACCAATAGACACAGCAAACGCATCCATACTTAACGCGATTGCCAGAAGTAACAATGCCAACAAAACGAACCCTTAGTTCAACTATATTTGGGTTGAGAAGTATACAAAACCTAGATGTTAGTGTGTTAAATGGATTTCTCAACGGGATTTATATTTCTTGTTTCTATGGTCGAAACTTTACCGGGCTGTGCATTCCCGCTTGGTAATGACCCGGAATATTGCAGGCAGCCTCTACTTCCCAAGCTTCTTCGAATGTCCAGATGAGCGTTTCGGTTTTTCCAGGTGCGACAGTAATGGCATTACCACCCGGACCGTGATGCATATTCGGGTTATTCATCATCATTTTCCCGTGCTCCATATGCTCATCCTTAGTACCAATGGCGAACTCATGCGGCACTGCGCCTTTGTTGGAGATCACAAACTTAATGGTTTCACCATTTTTAATATTGAACGGTTTATGGACAAAGCGCATCGCATCGTTCGCTTCAACATTTATCACTCGGTCTACATCATTTTCTTGTCCAGGATTACCCGCCAATGACCCGCCATGGTGTCCACCATGAGCGCCATGTTCCTCTCCATGATGTCCGCCATGCATACCTTCCTTCATTTCACCGCCCATGTGACCGTGGCCTCCTGTATCGCCCATATGCTTTTCTTGCATCATTTTGTGGTGATCGTGCTGGCCATCTCCCGCTGACATATGGTTCTCGCCATGCATATGGCCTGTGCCATCATCATGACTATGATTTGCGCATGCAGCTGTGATTAGGATTGCGCTGATAGCTGCAAAGCCAGTTATTGATTTCGTTAGTGATAGTTTCATTTTCATTATCCTTTCTGTGTTTATTTTGATAGTTGTGAATCGTTTTCTGTGAGGTCACTGTTCTCTTTTTTGAGCGTTACCTGTTTCCACACATAAAAAATCGCGGGAATTAACATCAAACTCAAGGCCAAGGTGCTGATCATGCCGCCAATCATGGGCCCTGCAATACGCTGCATTACTTCAGAACCTGTGCCCGTTCCCATCATGATTGGAATTAAACCGACCATCAGAGAGAGAACCGTCATCAAGATGGGGCGCACCCGCAGCCCGGCTCCCTGCATGACAGATTCACGAATATCTTCCTTCGTTAACAAACGCATATCTCGCTTGGCGTTTTCAATGGTGGCTTGATAGGATTGATTTAAATAAACCAACATCAGTACGCCGATCTCAACAGCCACACCTGCGAGAGCGATAAAACCAACCGCAACCGCTATCGACATGTTGTAATCCAGCCAATACATCAACCAAAGCCCTCCGATTAACGAAAATGGTACGGTTCCCATAATGATGAGTACTTCCAAAAAGTTACGGAAGCTCATGTAAAGAAGTAGCATGATGATCGCCAAGGTAAGTGGCACAACAGCTTGCAGACGTTCCTCGGCTCGTTGCATGTACTCGTATTGGCCAGACCAAGCGATGGAATAACCCGCCGGAATTTCGACTTGTTCAGAAACAATCTGTTGTGCTTCTTTGACGTATGACCCCAGATCACGCCCATCGATATCGACAAGCGTCCAACCATTTAAACGAGCATTTTCACTCTTAATTCCCGGCGGACCATCTGCGATATAAACATCAGCCACGTCAGCCAAAGCAATGTGTTGTTTTCCGGGAGTGACAATAGGCAGCAATTTCAGTTTTTGTTCGGAATCGCGATAATGTTGCGGATAACGCAGATTCACCGGATAACGCTCTAAACCTTCGATCGTTTCAGTAATATTCATGCCGCCAATCGAAGCACGCACGACTGCTTGAATATCCGCCACACTCATCCCAAAGCGTGCTGCGCGTTCACGGTCAATATCAATCTTTACATAGCGACCACCGGCGACGCGTTCAGAGTACACCGATGCCGTACCTTCCACTTCAGGTAAAACTTCTTCTAATCGTTTACCGATTTTCTCGATCTCAGACAAACTCGGGCCGGCGATCTTAATGCCTACAGGCGTTTTAATACCCGTTGATAGCATGTCGATTCGCGTTTTGATTGGCATGACCCAGGCATTCGTCAAACCAGGGAATTTAACCAAACTATCAAACTCCTGGCGTAGGCTTTCTGTCGTCACGCCAGCCCGCCATTCACTTCGCGGTTTAAGTTGAATGAATGTTTCGATCATCGTGAGCGGTGCTGGGTCAGTCGCTGTTTCGGCACGCCCGACTTTACCGAAAACAGACTCGACCTCTGGTACGGTTTTGATCAACTTATCGGTTTGTTGGAGTAGCTCTCTCGCCTTGCCGACTGATACACCGGCATATGTTGTAGGCATATACATCAAGTCACCTTCGTCCAATGGTGGCATGAATTCGCTTCCTAGCTTAGTCACTGGCCATAAACCAACCACTAAGACAACAGCAGAAAACAAAAGAGTCGTTTTAGGAAAAGCCAGCACACCTTTGATCACTGGTTTATACATGGCAATCATCAAGCGGTTAATCGGGTTTTTATGTTCAGGCGTCACTTTTCCACGAATAAAGTAGCCCATCAACACTGGCACGAGTGTAATAGCAAGACCCGCGGCAGCTGCCATCGCATAGGTTTTAGTGAATGCCAGGGGTGAAAACAACTTGCCTTCTTGTGCTTCAAGAGTGAACACAGGCAGAAAGCTGGCTGTAATAATCAACAAAGAGAAGAATAAAGGTGGCCCGACTTCAGATGCAGCCTGGGTAATCACCTGCCAACGGTTTTCATCTGTCAGCTCTGTTTTTTCCATATGCTTATGAACGTTTTCAATCATGACGATGGCGCCATCAACCATCGCACCGATCGCAATCGCGATTCCACCCAGAGACATAATATTGGCGTTCAAACCTTGCTGATACATGATGATAAAGGCCGTGAGAATACCCACAGGCAAGCTAACCAGTACAACCAGAGATGAACGGAAATGAAATAGGAAAAGCGCACAAATAATAGTTACGACGATAAACTCTTCTAATAGCTTTTCGTAGAGGTTATCGATTGCTCGACTAATCAGGCTTGAACGATCATAGGTTGTTACAACCTCTACTCCGTCAGGCAGGCCTTTCTTCAAACTCTCCAATTTTGCTTTCACATTATCAATAACGCTTTGTGCATTCTCGCCAAAGCGCATCACTACAACACCACCGACCACTTCACCTTCGCCGTTCAATTCAGCGATGCCGCGTCGCATCTGTGGACCCAATTCAATCTTGGCAATATCTTTCAAAAGCAGTGGCGTGTTATTAGCGTTTATGCCGAGTGGAATATTTTTAATATCATCTACACTTTGCAAGTAGCCGCTAACGCGAACCATGTATTCTGCTTCGGCCATTTCGATAACCGATGCCCCTGTTTCCTGGTTGGCCTTTTTAATTGCCATGCCAACATGGGCTAAAGGAATGTCGTAAGAGCGGAGTAGGTTCGGATCAACTTCAATTTGGTACTGACGCACCATACCGCCTATTGTCGCTACTTCAGAAACGCCCGGAACCGTTTGCAACTCATACTTCAAGAACCAATCCTGAATGCTACGTAGCTCCGCTAAGTCATGTTGACCCGTTTTATCTACTAGCGCATAGAGATATACCCAGCCAACACCCGTTGCGTCGGGTCCCAATTGTGGTTTAGCAGATGCAGGTAACGAGCCGGACACTTGATTGAGGTATTCCAGAACCCTAGAACGCGCCCAATAAAGGTCCGTGCCATCCTCAAAGATCACATAAACATAGGAGTCACCAAAGAATGAAAAGCCCCGGACGGTAATCGCCCCCGGTACCGACAGCATCGCCGTCGTAAGCGGATAAGTTACCTGATCTTCAACGACTTGCGGTGCCTGTCCTGGGTAACTAGTTTTAATGATTACTTGCACATCAGACAGATCAGGGATTGCATCGATTGGCGTATTCTTGACAGAATACAAGCCAAACCCGATCAATATTGCCGTGCCTAATAGTACAAAAAACCGATTGTTTATCGACCACTTTATAATCGCGGCTATCATTAATGGCCTCCCGTATGATCATCTTGACCAGCATTCATTTCATGTGAGGCCATGTCATGATCCATCTGACTCGTATCACTCGCTTCTGCGCCTTTGAGCAGGCGTGTAACAACATAGTCCCAATCCCCTGTTTTTTCGATCTCAAATTGGATTGCATCGCCTTCCTTGAACTGACTGAGATCGACCTGATCTGACACCTGGAAGTCCATTTTCATCGTCGGCCATTCCCATTCTGGGATCGGGTCGTGTGTGACATTGATCATGCCCATACTCCCCATGACCTTATGAACTGTCCCCGAGGTAATCACTCTAGGACCCGCACTGCCTGTCATATCGCCATTCATCTCTTGACTCATTGCGGCTTCTTCCATACGCATTAGTTCGGCTTCGATATTTGATTCCGAATCAATCAGGAATTGCGCTGAAACAACAACGTCATCGCCATTAGACAGACCTTTAAGTATCTGTACCTTTGATTCCATTACCTCAACACCCTCCTTCATTGTCGATACGAGACCTTCCAGGCCAAGTTCTACAATGACAGATTTATAACGCCCCTCGCCCAGCGACTTCACGACTCGATTGTGATTTCCTGCTTTGATAACAGCGGATCTGGGCACCGTTGTCATGGCCTCTTGGGCCATATTCTCAACGCGTAAATTCGCCAACATATGAGGTCGCAAGGCAAAATCTGGGTTGTGTACTCGCGCTCGGAATTGCAAGGTGCGTGTTTTCTGATCAAGGGACGGATAGATGTAATTGATTATGCCGTTCCATTTGCCATCAGGTGACGAATTGAGATTTATCGCTACACTCTGACCACGTTCGATGAGATAAGCTTGTCGTTCATAGACTTCACCACGAACCCAGACGCTTTCCAGCGACCCTATCGACATCACTTCAGTCATAGGTCTGATATGCATGCCTTCACGCACGTTTAGATCAATGACAATTCCATCTTGTTCAGCCGTAAATTTCACCAATTGATCGACCTTACGTCTTTTCTTTAAATCATTGATATGACTGTCTCTCAAACCTAGCGATCGAAGGCGTGACTTTGACGCATTAATTAGGTTTCTGTTTTTGCTGCGCAATGCTGCTAGGTATTCTTCCTGCGCATTGACCAGCTCTGGACTATAAAGCTCAAACAGTGTTTGACCTTGTTTAACCGGATCACCACTAGCAGCAACGTTCAACCGTTCAATCCAACCCTCTACACGCGGGTGAATATGAGAGATTCGGCTCTCATCAAACTGGATAGTTCCTACGGTATCAATTGGCACCATAATCGCTTCGTTTTTAACCTTTGCGACTTTAACGCCGAGGTTATTCTCAACAGTGGCTGAGATCTTCACTGTATTATCATCACCGCTGTCTTCTTCATACACCGGAACTAAATCCATGCCCATCGGGGAAAGTCCAGGCCCATCTCGACGATAGTTTTTATCCATCGGAGCTACCCAGTACACTGGTTTCTTCTCGTTACTGTCGGCGGAGGACAACTCTCCATCACTCATTGTCCCCTGCATGAGTTGAGGGCCGAAAAAGGTCCCCAAGGCCAAACCAATAGCTAGGACAGTAATGGCTAAAATAAATTGCTTCATGTGTTGATTCTCCTTAGCTTTAGTTCAGCCAATAATTAATACGAGATAGAATAATTTGTTCATTCACAAGCAAGCGCAAACGCTGCACTTTTGCGCTTTGTTCCTTCAGAAACAGCTCAGATACGATGCGGAAATTGCCCTTATCTGACTCGTAGCTATGCATGGCGCTGTGCTTCTGCTTGCCTAATGTGGTTAATATTTTTTCTTCATAAAGCACACGTTGATCGCGGGTGATGTCATATTGGTTGGCGAGATCTTTCAACGTAAAGCGAGCTTGCTCTAATGCTTCTGAACGCTCCAACTCAATAGCTGCCTGACGATGCTTAGCCGCGCTGATCTGGCTGGATTGCTGACCTCGATTGAAAAAGGGGTACTGAACACTCACACCCGCTGAAAAGAAGTCGGCACGAGAAGACCCATCCATATTGTCGCCACTTCTCATGCCGTAGCTTAGCTCCACACCATAAGAGGGCTCCAAAGACTGCTCGGTCAAATTCACTTTGCTTTTTGCAATGTTAATTTTCTGATTTATCAAACGAATTTTTGGATGGTTTTGTAAGGAAGAAACAAGGTCGTTTGATTTAGCCAAAGTCAGTGTTGAAGTATCAAAAGATTCCAATTTCTTTGGCAATTGAGTACTCGTCAGCGTTTCGTTAGCGAGGGTATTAAGGCTATCCAGATTCTTTTGAAAACTTCGTCTTGCTTTGATCAAACGCTCTTCTAACTTGATGAGTTCGAGTTCCGCGCCAATCAGGTCGCTCTGATCCTTACTGCCAACTTCATATAATGATTGAATGAATTCATGTATTTGCTCTAGAAATACACGGTCTTCCGAAATGAGTTCAATGTTCTGCTGCCAAAACCAAGCTTCTAACCAAGCTTTTTCAATGCTTTGTTTACGCCCTATCCAGTAAGCTTCCTGCTTGACGGTCTGAAGACCCACTTGCTCCTGATTAATATCTTCGCGCAGCGATAAGGTGTCGCCTTTGGGGAACATTTGTCTGACGCCTACCCGTAATTGGGTCATAGGCTCCTGATCAAATTCAAATGTGTCTGTCGGTAAGCTCTGTATCGCCGCAAACAGAGTTGGGTCTGGCAAAAAATCACTCGCTTTTGCCTCAGCTTCAAAAGCCTTCGCCTGAATACCCAGGGACTTTAGCCTGAAATCATTGGCGCGAGCTCTAGTGAGCACATCAGATAGGGAAAGCAAGCCTCCTTGCTCAGACTGAGCTTGAACTAACTTAGTCGTTTGCAAGGTTCCATTGCTTTCTTCCGAGGCATGGACAGATAAAAAACTTGAAGCAACGAGCAAACCAGAATAAATATACATTAAACGTGACAAGACACGTTTTGTTTTAAAGCGAAACATAAGACAAGGTCCAAAGCTATTTAGCGAGCCCAAGGGCTATAAAATTAACTAGCGATAAGTAAAACTAAAAAGCGACGGGAGCTCCGAATTTAAGGCGGAACTTCCTTAGGGTCTTATGAAATGGGAGGGGGGAAAGAAGGTAATGTCTGTGGGTTTAGATAAAATGATGCCGTAAAATTAAAGGCAACTCTATCTGTGCTGAAGGATAACGCGGAATTATGGAAAGCCGCTGATGAAGACTGACAACCAGCCTGTGCACATAAACAAGACTCATCACAACAGTCATTTGTGACTGAAGAGGTTTTATTCATCTTCATCGAGTCTTTAACGGTTTGAGCCACGGCCTCGTGGCAAGACTCGCTATCTGATGTTACCTTCATTTGTTCAACATCACTTTCAGTTGATGTCGACGCTGAATGATGAGGCATTGTGCTTTCGCTCATCAACAGAGTATTCGCCGAAGATATAATCGGAGATAGCATCATCAAAACGGCCAGCAAGACGCTTATTTGTTTTGAATACTTTTGTTTTATCTGTTTCAGAATACTCATCTTTAAAACTCTGCCACAAAAATCATAGCGCTGCAAGCGCCTTTACTAAATATCACGAAGATGCTTAAAAAGACTTAAACTGCGTTTTACACATACTTTAGGACACTAATTAATAGAGAAAGTTCAGTCTGGTTTATTGGCTTTGGATACAACGAGACTTATTCAACGCAGCATAAATATAATCTAAACCCGGTAACTACTGCTTTGTTCTCAAGGCCATAAATCTTAATCCTCGTTTAATCAGGATAACTAGGCCATTTTGACAATGGACTAAGAGGCCTGCAATTGGCACTTAGCCAACGTCAAGAAAAGCTTGATAACCTCGAATTTAAGTCTTCCATGAATACCTGTTCTTAGTGACCTCGCCAACGATCCATTACCATCAACTCAGAATAATAAATCCATGAGAAGGTTCATGCTCGCTTATGCGGCCATAGCTCATGCCAGTAACATATTAATTAGTTTAAAATATGACCTGCCTTCATTGATGTTTAATTGACCAATATCAAACCAGTCCCGACCTATCTTAAGTACGATATAGAGAGTAATTCATAAGGATTGAGCAGTACCTTACTTTAAAAATAACAAAGGGCTCTGATATGAAATACGCACTCTATACATTCTTTTCATTCGTAATATATTTATTTAGCACCTCAGCTTTCTCGCTAGAGAAGAAGTCCATCTGCACTTGGGATCCGGTGGGTACCAATGGTCCTGTGATGACTTTCTATGCTGACCTCAAACCTAAAGCTATAGCCTGGGGTATCGACCTCGAATTCAAGGCTTACACTGACGAGAAGGTTGCTTCCAATGACTTCAAAGCAGGCATTTGTGATGCCGCACACTTGAGTGCAATTCTGTCCCGCGACTATGTACCCTTTGGAGGCTCTCTTGATGCGATTGGTGGAATCATGTCGGATCAGGGGCTGAATAAAATACTGGCAACCTTAGCCAGTCCAAAGGCAGGCACCTTGATGAGTAACGGCAAATATGAAATTGTCGCCTCATTTCCCGTTGGCTCCATGTATGTATTCGTCAATGATAAATCTATTAACACAGTGCCTGACTTCAGCGGTAAAAAAATATCGGTTTTGAATGGTGACCCGCAAGCCTTCAAACTCGCCTCCCTGGCCGGTGCTTCTCCCGTTTCCACCTCTCTGGCAACCTTCTCTGGCCAGTTTAACAATGGCAATATCGATATTCTGTTAATGCCGGCATTGGCTTACAACACATTCGAGCTATACCACGGTTTAGGAGAGCAAGGTGGCATCATTGATTACCGTTTGTTTTACGGCATGCTCCAAACGGTTATCAAGAAGGAAAACTTCGCTCCAGATTTTGGCAACAAAATGCGTAAATACATGGTCTCTCGTCTCACTCAAATCCATAAGATGGTAAAAGATGCAGAAGACGAAATTCCTGCCAAGTACTGGATCAAAACAAGTGATGCATCCAAGTCTGAATTTGATACCTTTAGCCGAGATATTCGTTTGGCCCTAAAAGAAGATAGTACCTTTAACCCTAAGGCGCTGC
>NZ_LWGJ01001353.1:0-29835 GCF_001635845.1 Oleiphilus sp. HI0132
CATAATAGGCGCAGCATGTAATTGCTCAACCCCGGTAATGATCGCAGTGTTGCCTTCGAGCTTAACGTCAGCCCCCATGCGCATTAACTCGTGAATATGCATAAAACGGTTTTCAAATACTGTTTCTGTAATTGAACCTGTGCCTTCTGCTACGCAATTCATCGATGCAAACTGTGCCTGCATATCAGTTGGAAACCCGGGATAAGGTGCAGTTTTCACTGATACAGCTTTAGGGCGCTTACCCTTCATATCCAGCTCAATCCAGTCTTTCCCTGTGGTAATGTGTGCCCCGGCTTCCTTAAGCTTGACCAGAACTGCTTCCAACAAATCAGCACGTGTGTCTTTAAGCTTTACGCGGCCACAGGTCGCAGCGGCAGCACAAAGGTAAGTACCTGTTTCAATACGATCTGGCAGCACGTCATAATGACAACCTTTTAAGGATGCAACGCCATTAATTTCAATCGTTGCGGTACCGTGACCTTTAACATCAGCTCCCATCGCATTCAGACACTCACCCAAGTCAACGACTTCAGGTTCTCGTGCAGCGTTATTCAGGATGGTTTTACCCTCAGCCAAAGCGGCAGCCATCATCAGGTTTTCAGTACCCGTTACAGTTACCGTATCAAGAAAGATGTTTGCACCTTTAAGCCGACCATTGCTAGAAGCTCTAATATAGCCATCTTCGACCTGTATATCGGCCCCCATTGCTTCGAGACCGCGCAGGTGCAAGTCCACTGGTCGACTTCCTATCGCACAACCTCCAGGCAAAGATACTTCCGCCCGACCGAAATGAGCAAGCAAAGGTCCAAGTACCAAAATAGACGCTCGCATGGTTTTAACCAGCTCATAAGGAGCAGTTAGTTCTTTAATAGTTGACGCATTTATCTCGACACTCATTTTTTCGTCGATCGTCAACTCAACCCCCATGCGTCCCATCAACTCAATCATCGTCGTGACGTCGTGTAAATGAGGAAGATTGCCAACAGTAACGGGTTCATCAGCCAACAAAGCTGCAGCCAGAATGGGCAAAGCTGCATTCTTAGCGCCAGAGATACGAATATCACCGTCAAGCTTTACACCACCACCAATTAATAACTTATCCACGATAAGCATCCTTCTATGTATTTGTTAAATTTGTCTACTGAGATATGCCTAAACAAAAGACTAAGCTTTTTCAGCCCACTCTTGGGGAGTATAGGTTTTGATGATGACCGCGTGTATCGTCCCATCAATTATATATTTATTAAGGCATGCGTAGATTAGCTGCTGTTTTTTTACGGGGCTTAGGCCAGCGAAGACCTCGCCTATCGCTGTAACCTGGTAGTGATAACCGTCAGACTCTACCCTTACTTCGACATCGTCCATTTGATCAAGAATTAGCTTTTCAACTTCTGATGCTTGCATACTCGCCCACTACCCAGTTAATTAATGATTGAAAAATAATAATATCGCTACACATGACAAAAAGGCATGCGTAAAAAGGCGGTATCATACAGGAATCGCAGAAGGGACTAAAGCCGCTTTATTACAAAGCATGCAAGAATAACGAGCAATATAGCCTTAATAAAAGACCAAGCTCTAGACACTAATTAGAGAGCAAAAGGCTAAGCAGATCCACCAGAGAGCTATTCAGCGCCCGCCAAGATCGATTCAACACCACCAACGCGCGCCATATTAAACAAATATTCAGGAAGATTGACATAAGATAATACGCAAGAGTGCTTGTTAGCGGCACGTAAACCACTCAGCAGAATGGCCACGACAATACTACTGACACTCTCTACGCCAGATACATCAATTTTAACAGACTTGTGTTCCGAGGAAGACTCCTGAACAAAGCTCAGAAGCAATGATTTTGCCTCACGAGCCTCACGCTCTGATAACGAACCAGCAAGTGATGCTTCAAGCATATCGCCCTGACTACCTTCCTTGCGTGAAATAGATATCACCTTAGGCACCCTCGGCTACAGAAGCCGTTTCTGGCTTAGTAATGATAATATCAGTACCGTCAGGTTTCTTAATATCTAGGTCGACACTCCACCCATCAATAACTAAGTCGAGGTCGCCTTTGCTTTTCCTATATTGAAGAGCAAAACGATCCCTGAAGGCCAAACCAACGTTGACACCGAAAACAATTACGTTTTCCATCAGCCACTGATTTTCTTTATTTAAATACATCGAATAAGCAACCGGCAGCACAGTGCCATTATCTGTTATCACTTGCATATCAACCACAGCTTTCTTATCACTACGGCTATTAAGCTTGGCTTTTGTTACTTTGATATCAAAGACACCACTTTCCACCAATGTTTTGGTATAGGTCGTATACAAACTATCTTTAAAAACCGAAACAAATCGATTTTTTTGTTCCTTAGAAGCCCTGCGGCCATACTTTCCCATGACACGTGCAGCGATACGACGAAAGTCCACTATTTTATTTAGTGCACCATCCATACTCGCTAAAAAGCGCTCTGGATCAGTTTCGTAGTATTCCCTTTCTACCTTAAATAATTCCAACACTTCAGTAACATTTTTCTCAACAGTCAGCCTGATTTCTTCAGACTCCAGACCCTGACTTGCGGTCGTGGTCGCTGCGTAAGATACTTGAGCTGCTGCAATACCAAGCGCCAAAACCAGCCAAAGAGTAACCAACTTAAATGCTTTATTCATAACGTTAAATTCTTATCAAATAAAAGTGAACCAGATTAGGAACTACCCAAAACTAGTCATTACACCATTAATTAGAGATCTATCTGGCCCGAGGCGAACGCACCAATAATTTTCTCTAAATTCATCGCAGACTGCGTATCAAAAATGGTATCGCCGTCTTTCAATAGCTCTTCTTCCCCACCAACACTGAGATCAACATACTTCTCTCCCAGTAAACCGGCCGTCTGAATCGATGCGACACTATCTGCTGACAGCTGATCAACAGATGAATATATTTCCATCTCTACCAGCGCTGTGTAAGACTGCTCATCAAGACTGATCCCGCTAACCTTTCCAACCGTTACACCAGATAATGACACCCGTCCTCTAACAGCGAGACCGCCTAGGTCGTCAAATTGGGCATATATTTTGTAGGTATCACGCGCCGAATCGCTTGTTAAACCACTCACTTGTATTGCCAAAAACGCCAAGGCAGCGAATCCGGCTATCATAAATACCCCTACAGCCGCTTCTATTGTTCTCTCATACATATGACGTCATTTTCCCTAAAAAGTTTAGTTTATTTTAAATAATTGTTTAGAAAGAGCTAAACATTACCGCTGTTAGTAGGAAGTCCAAGCCAAGCACCGCTAGCGATGAATATACGACGGTTTTAGTGGTAGCTATACTAATCCCTTCTGATGTAGGAATACTATCGTATCCTTGGAACACTGCTATCCATGTACAGACCAATCCAAACACAACACTCTTGATAATGCCATTTACAATATCTTCACGAAACTCTACCGAGCCCTGCATATTAGCCCAAAACGACCCCTCGTAAACACCCAACCAGTCTACGCCAACGAGCAAACCGCCAAAAACACCAACCATACTAAAGATTGCAGCCAGAAGCGGCATCGAGATAAAACCAGCCCACAAGCGAGGTGCAATAACGCGCTTTAAGGGGTCAACACCCATCATTTCCATACTACTGAGCTGCTCGGTAGCCTTCATCAGGCCAATTTCTGCCGTTAAAGCTGAACCTGCGCGGCCAGCGAACAGTAACGCTGTCACCACCGGCCCCAGCTCTCTAACCAGTGTTAAGGCAACCATCTGCCCAACAGCTTGTTCTGAACCATAATCGACGAGAATGCTGTAGCCCTGTAAAGCAAGCACCATACCGATAAACAAGCCGGATACAATAATAATAACAAGCGACAACACTCCGACGTGATATAACTGTTTGACCAGAAGGCGAAAGCCTTTGAGGTTTGGCGTTAAACCGAAAATAGCACGGAGCAAGAAAATCCCCGAACGCCCCATCGCCGCCCAAAAATCTATTCCCTTACGTCCATATTGAACAAAAAAATCAATCACTAAGCTAATCTCACACTTGAAGGAACTATGGGCTACCCTAACAATTCGCTACGAAAATCTGTAGCCGGGTAATGAAAAGGAACAGGGCCATCAGGCAAACCGTTAAGAAACTGCTTTACCAGCGGAGAGCCTGAGGTTTTTAGCTCCTCTGGAGAACCTTCACCAATGACAACACCGTCAGCCAAGATTACAGCATGATCACAGATGCTTAGGGACTCTGTAATATCATGCGAAACCAGCACGCTCGTTAAGCCTAATGCATCATTAAGCAAGCGAATCAATTGAACCAGCACTCCCATCGCAATAGGGTCCTGACCTGCAAAAGGTTCATCATACAAAATTAATTCGGGGTCCAAAGCAATGGTTCTTGCCAGGGCAACTCGCCGCGTCATCCCGCCCGACAACTCAGAGGGCATCATCTCTCTTGTGCCTCGCAAGCCCACGGCATGGAGCTTCATCAAGACAATATCTCGAATGATATCCTCAGGCAGATTAGTATGTTCGCGAAGAGGGAAAGCAACATTCTCATAAACACTCAGATCGGAGAATAGCGCTCCACTTTGAAAGAGCATTCCCATTTTCTGACGAGCTTCAAACAAATCTTTACGCTTAAGCTTGCTAACATCGACTCCGTCAACCAGTATCTCACCACTTACAGGCCGTAACTGACCACCGATCAATCTCAGCAGAGTAGTCTTTCCGGTTCCACTAGGCCCCATTATTGCGGTAACTTTTCCACGAGGGATATGCAAGGTCGCACCATTGAAAATACTTCGATGCCCTCTGACAAAATGGAGATTATTAATTGTTATATATGAATCCAAGATAGATTATCCCTAAACCTAGTAAATTCGCCACCGACTGACGCATTGCTTGGCTATTTAAACAAAGCTGCCTCATAGAGCCAAGGAAATTTAGCAATTTATTTGTACTTAATTCTCATCTTCATCAAATTGCTTTGCAATTACAAATTGGACATAATCACTTGCTTGCAATACCTGGCGATATCTTCACTAATAGGTATACTAAGGCCCTTCATTACACCCCTAGAAAAAACATTGATTAGATACTAACCTATGCTTCTATTTTCTTTAGCAATTATCCTCGGGCTTATTGTTCTTATTTGGAGTGCTGACCGATTCGTCAGTGGCGCCGTCGCTACAGCGCTCAACCTTGGCATGACACCGATGATGATCGGCTTAACAGTTGTTGCCTTCGGCACCTCAGCTCCCGAATTAATTGTTTCAGGTACTGCAGCACTAGACAATGCAAGTCACCTTGCGGTAGGAAATGCGATCGGTTCGAATATCGCAAACATTGCCCTAGTACTTGGCGCAACAGCACTGGTCTCGGCCATCCCCCTTAAAAAGGCAATTCTGAAGGTTGAGTTCCCGGTACTCATGGTCGCGACTTTCTTGGCCACCCTATTACTCAGTGACGGCATGCTGGATGCACTCGACGGTGTTGCACTATCTATAATTTTGTTTATTTCACTCATTGCTCTCGCCAAACTTCAAAACGCACCCGCGGGAGAAATCGATGAAATAGAAGACAGCAGATCCATCTCTGCAAAAAAAGCCTACATTCTTCTAGCTATAAGTATTGCTCTATTGCTCGCCAGTTCAAAGCTTTTGGTTTGGGGGGCAGTTGGCATCGCTACCGAGCTCGGCGTGAGCAAAATCATCATCGGCTTAACGATTGTTGCCATTGGAACCAGCCTACCCGAACTTGCAGCCTCCATTGCAAGCGCCCTTAAAGGCCATCACGACCTTGCCTTGGGAAACATTATCGGCTCAAACTTGTTTAATCTATTAGCAGTGCTAGCAATTCCTGCATTTCTTCACCCAATCTCACAGGGTGGCATCCCGATTAGTGAAGAGACACTATTCCGAGACTACGCTCTCATGTTTGCCCTGACCTTCGGGCTCGCTGCCATGGTTTATATCAAGCACGCAACCAAGAAGAACAGCCTTGGACCGGTAGCCGGCACGCTATTACTTGCTATCTATGGTGGCTACCTTTATGTATTGTACGAACAAACTGTACTTGCCTAGTTACAACACCTTCAACTTCACAACTAAGACTTTAGGGCCACCAACATGACTTTTAACGCACTTCCAAAAAACATTGCAGATAAAGCAGCCAGTATTAAACTCGTCGCACTCGATGTTGACGGCGTCATGACTAGCGGCAGTGTTTATTTCTCTGCACAAGGAGACGAACTAAAAGCCTTTAATATTCTTGATGGCCAAGGAATTAAAGCACTAATGAAGCATGATATCGAAGTCGCTATTATCACAGGTCGAACCTCAGCACTAACGGCGAGGCGCGCAAAAGACCTTGGCATTAAAAACATCCTTCAAGGAAGAGAAGACAAAAAAATTGCCCTAGGTGAAATTAGCGAAGAACTCGGTATTTCCTTTGACCAAATATGTTACGTGGGCGATGACTTACCTGACTTATCTGCAATCACCAGCGTGCAGCTAGGCATCACAGTTCCCAATGCGCATAGCCTTATTAAAAAGCATGCAGCACATTGCACTCAAACCCCTGGCGGCCAAGGTGCTGTCCGTGAAGTTTCTGACCTTATCCTGGAAGCTAAAGGACTTCTGGAAGCGTACCACCAGAGCTATTTATCTTAGACTCAAAACAGGCTATTTATGCTTAACCCGAGCCATTACAGACCTTTAATCATTGCCCTAGCCTGCCTTGCACTGGGTCTAATTTTATTTTCTGAAGAAAAGATAAAAGATACCCAAAAAAGCGCATCAGAAGCAGGTACAGACAGGCCCGCTGCATTCGTCGAAGGCGCAAGATTTACGCTATATGATGACAAAGGCTTCTCAACCAACTTACAAAGTAAAAGCGCATTATTTTACGCACAATCTGACCAAATCGATATCGAGCACATTGAGGCGACACTCTCAAATGAACAGGGAGAAATAATTCAACTTAGTGCCAACAATGGTGAAATCCAGCCAGACAGCGATACACTAATGCTTTCCGGAAATGTCATCATCGAGCAGATTATCCCCAGCGATAAAACATGGAGCATTGAAAGCGATCAAATATCGATAGACCGAAAACAGGCCTTTATCTCATCAAACCAAGCCGTTACCATTAGGAAAGATCAAAGCGTCATTCAAGCAACCGGCTTAAACGGCTGGCTTAATGAAAAACGCATTGAACTCCTTAGCAATGTCAGAGGACAGTATGCCTTCAATAAATAGCTTGCTCCGTGCCACCCTGTTAACCCTTTTGCCTGCTTTTTGTTTTGCAATCGACCCGAGCAGTAAACTTCCAATATCCATAGAGTCAGACCAGGCTAGCCTTGACGACCAGAATGGCACGTCAACCTATACCGGCAATGTCATAATCTCCCAAGGTTTATCTCGCCTAGAAGCAGATAATATTTCTGTAAAGGCGACAAATCGCAGCATTACAACCATCCAGGCCTCTGGCCAGCCAGCACACTTTGTACAACAAGTAAGCGCCGATAGCCCGAACACTCATGGCTATGGCAGCTCTATTACTTATATTGCAAAAGACAACTTGTTACGTTTTTCCGGCCAAGCTAAGTTAGTACAACAAGACAACTCCTTTTCAGGTGAAGAAATAGAGTACGACATTGTACGAAGAGCTATACGCGCCAAGGGAGATCAGACCCAAGGGTCTCGAGTTAAAATTCATTACTACCCTAATGCCGAGACCGCATCGGAAAATACTGAAGTGCCACTAATAAAAGGTTCTCCAGAAAACGAAAACAAACTGCCACTCGAACCTGCTCCAAATGCCGAGTCCGGTGCCGAGCAAAAGCAATAGACCTGAGCAACAATGAAAACTTTAAAAGCAGAAAACCTAGCCAAGGCCTATGATAAACGCCAAATAGTTAAAGATGTTTCCCTGACTATCAACAGCGGTGAAGTGATCGGGCTGCTCGGCCCTAACGGTGCTGGTAAAACCACTTGTTTCTATATGATTGTAGGCCTGGTTAAGCATGATAAAGGCAAGATATCAGTTAATGATACCGACCTATCATCCATGGCTATGCATGATAGGGCACGAAACGGTGTCGGCTACCTGCCCCAGGAAGCTTCAATATTTAGAAAGTTAAGTGTTCGAGACAATATCCTGGCGGTACTAGAGATTAGAAAAGATCTTTCTCGCAGCGAAAGGCGACAAAGAATGGAAGCCTTACTCGAAGAGTTTCACATCACTCACATCAAAGATAGTCTTGGCATGGCCTTGTCAGGCGGTGAACGTAGGCGAGTGGAAATAGCCAGAGCTTTAGCAATGGAGCCTGACTTCATTCTACTCGATGAGCCCTTCGCAGGTGTCGACCCAATATCGGTCAACGACATCAAGTCAATCGTCTCTCACCTTAAAAGTAAAAATATCGGCGTACTCATAACCGATCACAACGTTAGAGAAACGCTGGATATTTGTGAAAAAGCCTATATTGTTGGTGATGGCCATATCATTGCTTCAGGAAGTGCTGAAGACATTCTGAATAATGAAAAGGTCAAACAAGTCTACTTGGGCAATCAATTCAAATTATAAGCCAGTGGCTAGTTCATAGCATTCGATTCGAACAGCATATACAAACAATTAAGCATGACTTTCAGCTTAGAAATGAGTAGCATGCAATTTTCACGTCAACAAGACGATAACTTGATCTAAAACAATTATTTGTAGGCTGGTAACGTAAATATACTTTTATTTGTTTCACACTTTGCTATCTTCGCACTACACTTGTGTAAATGAAGTAAATATAAATACGTTTATTCACAGCGACCATTTCCGCAAAATATAATAAGCGACAATACATGATTCAAAATTTAAGTCTTAAGTTGGTGACATCCTCATGAACATGAAGGTTTCTCTCCAATTAAAGCTCGGTCAACAACTGACAATGACACCTCAATTGCAGCAAGCAATCCGCTTGCTACAATTGTCGACTCTTGACCTTCAAAACGAAATACAAGAAGCATTGGAATCTAATCCTATGCTCGAACTCCAGGACGATAACAACGAGCCTGGAAATACAAGTGATAAACAAGAAAATCAGAATGAAAGTCATCAAAATGATGGCAACGAGTACGCCTCTCAGGACAACCAACAAAGCAGTAGTACAGACACCAGTTCGAGCGAAGCACCTGCTAGTAATGAAGCCGACACGCCTAGTGAAGAGTGGTCAGATACTATACCGGAAGATCTGCCTGTTGATACGGCTTGGGATGACATATATACAAACAATGCGCCCAGTGGTCCCGTTCCCGAAGATGACAACAATGCCTTCGAACAAAGAAACGCTGCTACCGAGTCTCTTGCAGATCATCTAGATTGGCAACTTAACCTTACCCCCATGTCTGATCGCGACCGATACATTGCGATGTCATTAATCGACGCAACAGATACAGACGGCTACCTAACGAATACCGTTGAAGAGATACACGAGGGGCTGCACAACTCAGATGACGAAGACCCGGTTGAATTAGATGAAGTTGAAGCCGTCTTAAAACGCGTGCAGCACTTTGATCCACCTGGGGTATTTGCCAAAGACCTGCCCGACTGTTTGCTGCTACAGTTACGCCAGCTACCAAAAGATACGCCCTGGCTACCACAAGCAAAGCTTGTAATCAGCCACTACCTGAACTTATTAGGATCAAGAGACTACGCTCAACTAATGCGACGCAGCCGCCTTAAAGAGCATGAACTGAAAGAGGTTATCTCTCTAATTCAGTCTTTGAACCCTAAACCAGGTGAATCCATTGCTTCTTCCGAGCCTGAGTACATTGTGCCAGATGTCGTCGTAAAGAAAGAAAAAGGACGCTGGAAAGTTGAGCTCAACCCAGAGATTGCGCCAAAAATAAGGGTCAATGCAAATTATGCTTCGTTTATAAAGAGAGCTGACTCCAGTAACGACAACACCTTTATGAAGGATCAACTTCAAGAAGCAAAGTGGTTTATTAAAAGCCTACAAAGTCGTAACGAGACGCTTCTAAAAGTGGCAAGTAAGATAGTAGCTCACCAACAAGGCTTCCTTGACTATGGTGATGAAGCGATGAAGCCGCTGATTTTACATGATATTGCTGAAGCGGTAGAAATGCATGAGTCCACCATATCTCGTGTGACAACACAAAAGTACATGCATACGCCACGAGGCATATTTGAACTCAAATACTTTTTCTCAAGCCACGTCAGCACAACTACTGGCGGAGAGTGCTCGTCAACAGCGATTCGCGCAATTATTAAGAAGTTAATATCAGCAGAAAACCCTAAAAAACCTCTTAGCGATAGCAAGATTGCCGACTTGTTGAAAGAGCAAGGAATTAACGTCGCCCGCCGCACTATCGCAAAATACCGCGAAGCGATGTCGATCCCCCCATCGAACGAAAGAAAAAGATTGGTTTAATACAATATTTGATAACTTGCTGCCTGCAGCAAGTTGATTTGATAAGCGAAAAGTGAGTCAATATTCAACTCTCGCTAAAAATAACGATGATAGGAGAATACTATGCAATTAAATATCACTGGCCATCATGTAGATTTAACTGATGCACTTAAAGAATATGTGAAAACCAAATTGCAAAAGCTAGAGCGCCATATTGGCGGCATTAGCAACGTACAGGTAACCCTTTCTGTATCGAAACAAGCACATATTGCTGAATCAACGCTACATATCGCTGGTGCAGATATCCACGGCCACGCCGAGAACGACGACATGTATGCCGCTATCGACCAGCTAGTTGATAAGCTAGACCGTCAAATTCTTAAGCACAAGGAAAAGAAAGTTGACCGCGCACACGGCGCAGCAGCACGCTAGTTATTAGCGATCTTTAGAGTCGAAAAATGTCTGAAAATAAAATTACTATCGAGGCCATCTTGTCACCGGAGCTAACCCAACGCGGTTTGCCCGGTGGTAGCAAGAAAAAAGTTCTTCAACAGGCTGCACACCTGGTCTCAAAACAATTTCCTCATCTTGATGAAACTGAAATATTTGACAACCTTATTTCTCGTGAACGACTGGGAAGCACGGGAGTTGGGCAAGGAATTGCCATTCCCCACAGCAGACTGGAAAACTGCAAACAAGTTATTGGTTGTCTATTTACACTTGAAAAAAAGATACCTTTTGACTCGATAGATAACGAAGACGTTGATATTCTTTTCGTTTTACTTGTCCCCTCCGAGGCGACGAGCGAGCACCTGGATCTTTTAAGTCAAATTGCAGAGAAGTTCAACAACACTGCTTTTTGCGATAGTTTAAGGGAATCTGCTACAGGCACTGAACTTTATCAGAAAATAATTGCTTAAGACCTACAAACCTTAGAAGCTCAAAATTGCTAGGAACTTCTTATGAAGCTCGTTATTGTCAGTGGCAGATCCGGTTCCGGAAAAAGCACGGCCCTTCACGTCCTTGAAGACATGGGGTATTACTGCATTGATAATTTACCGGTTGGGCTTTTACTAAACCTTGGTAAACAATCACTACAAGGTAAAGATACAAGGTTAAGTAACGTTGCGATCAGTATCGATGCTAGAAATCTGCAGGGTGGAATAGAAGCATTCCCCCAAGTTTACGAGAAGCTAAAGCAGATGGAGATTGATGTCGATATCATTTTTCTTGACGCACAAAGTGAGACGCTCCTAAAGCGCTTTCACGATACTCGACGCAAACACCCACTTAGCAGCACAACACACTCACTCACCGAAGCGATTGAAACCGAAAGAACGCTTCTCGACCAGCTGGCACTAAAAGCTGACCTGACTGTCGACACTACGAAACTAACCCTATACGAGTTAAGAGACCTCATAAAACTTAGAGTGACAGGCAAACGAGAGCAAGAGCTCGCCATACTCTTTCAATCATTTGGTTTCAAAAATGGTGTTCCTAGCGATGCAGATTACGTATTCGACGTTCGCTGTTTGCCAAACCCATACTGGGACCCAAACCTTCGTACTTTTAGTGGATTAGATAAGCCCGTCGTAGACTTCATGAACGCCCAACCCGAATCCATACTAATGAAGGAAGATATCATTAACTTTCTCAGTAAATGGCTTCCTCAATTCAAAGCATCAAACCGTAGCTACATGACTATCGCGATCGGCTGTACCGGCGGCCATCACAGATCGGTCTATATTAGCGAACAGCTTGGTGCGCACTTCAAGTCGCAATTTGATAATGTCCAAATTCGCCACAAAGAGCTACCTTCACCTCACAAAACGTAATAAACTACCCTCTTTTCATTAGCTTAGTAGAACATCCATGCTTTCAGAACAAATCGAAATTATTAACAAACTTGGTCTCCATGCCCGTGCAGCCGCTAAATTTGTCGGTACTGCAACACGCTTTGAAAGCAGTATTAAAATCGCAAAGGATGGCCGAGAAGTCGATGGTAAAAGCATTATGTCTGTGATGATGCTCGCCGCAAGCTGCGGATCTTTTGTTGAAATCAGCTGCGAAGGTGCGGATCAGGAAGAAGCAATGACAGCGATCAAAGACTTGATCAATGATAGGTTTGGAGAAGGCGAATAAGCGCTCACTAAATTTCAAGCCCCCCACTCTTATCAGCTCCAATAAACTAGAACTCACTTTATAAAAGCAAACTAAGGCTCTGTTTATTGGATTATTCTGACTGTCGAAGTGTCAATTCATGCGCTATACTTAAGCAAACGTTTAAGCTATCTATATAGGTCTAATTGTAATCATCACTTCACCAGGCTTATCTGTTTTATCACTTAGCAGTTAACTAGAGATCAACGTGTTCCATGCCTAGCCAATTTTCAAACAAAAGCGCTAAAGAGAAACTTCATAGTGTAAATGAAGTAATCGAAAGCGGCTCTATCCGGCAAATTGAAAGGGTTGTGAACAAGGGGCTAAACGCAAGTGATATTGCACACCTAATTGAATCCTCTCCACCGCGAGAGCGAGCACTAATATGGCGCTTGCTGAATGACGATTTAAAAGGTGAAGTCCTACAAGATCTCTCTGAAGACATACAGGCGCACTTCCTCAGCAAGTTAAATGCTCAGGAAGTCGTAAACTTCACAGAAGACCTCGATACAGATGATCTCGCCGACATACTTCAGCAGCTACCTGACAATGTATCAGCTGAAGTCCTTGAGTCAATGGACACGCAAGACCGTGCCCGTGTCGAGGAAGTCCTCTCATATCACGAGGACACTGCCGGCGGCTTAATGAATACAGATACCGTCACCATCCGCCCCGGTATCACTATTGACGTTGTGTTGCGTTACTTAAGAAGACACCGTTCCTTACCAGAAATGACTGACAAATTGTTGGTTGTTAGTCGTAAAGATGAGCTAGTCGGAACTCTGCCACTTAATAAATTACTTGTCTCTAATCCCACTGCCACGGTTCGGGAAGTAATGGAAACTGACACCATTACCATAGATGTCAATCTGACCGATAGCGAAGTAGCTAATCTATTTGAAAGAAGAGATCTCGTCTCTGCGCCGGTTATTAACAAGGAAGGCATCCTTCTGGGCAGAATTACAATCGATGACGTGGTTGATGTCATCAGAGAAGATGCTGACCATTCGCTAATGAGCATGGCAGGTCTTGATGAAGAAGAAGATACATTCGCCCCCGTTAAGCAAACAAGCAAGCGCAGAGCTATATGGCTTGGCATCAACTTGATTACTGCCTTCATCGCATCAACAGTGATTGGCGTATTCAAAGAAACCATCGAGCAAGTCGTAGCGCTCGCCGTATTGATGCCTATCGTCGCCAGCATGGGGGGCGTCGCAGGTAGCCAAACATTAACACTGGTTATTAGAGCTATTGCTGTTGGCCAAATCAGCCATTCAAATCTGTCATGGCTGTTAAACAGAGAGTTTCTAGTATCCATAATCAACGGCACACTTTGGGCTTTTGTGGTCGCTGTCGCCGCCATTCTTTGGTTTAACGACCTAACGATTGGCCTGGTGATCGCTGCAGCAATGGTCATTAATCTAGTCGTAGCCGCCATCGCTGGCACAATCCTGCCTATTTACCTAAAATCAAAAAGCATTGATCCTGCACTAGCTGGTAGTGTTATCCTTACCACAATTACCGATGTTGTAGGCTTTTTGTCATTCTTGGGCTTGGCAACTTTTGCCTACGCGAACTAGTAAGACTCCATTAATATATTTTTTTGTTATACCATACAGGTACCCAAGTAATGAGCGATTTTGACCAATACCACGACGAAGATGATCTAGAATTTGAGAAAAGTAAAAGTCAGGTCAAGCGCGAGATGGAAGCACTCCAGGCTTTAGGCCGAAAACTTACTGAACTAAAGCCAGCTCAGCTAAAAAAAGTGCCAATGAGTGAAGATCTGACTCATGCAATAAAAGAGTCCTACAATATTCGTCAAAATGAGGCGAAAAGGCGGCACCTTCAATTCATTGGTAAGCTAATGCGCGCAGAAGACGCTGAAGCGATTCAGTTCGCAATTGATCAGTTTGACTCCAGCAGTCAACGATATGCTCAAGAGCTTCACCAAATGGAGTCCTGGAGAGACCGTTTGATTAGCGGTGGAAATGATGTGCTTAGTAATTTTATTTCCGACAACCCTGATACAGACGTACAACACCTGAGAGCGCTCGTTCGCAACGCTAAGAAAGATCACGACCAGCAAAAGAATACTGGCGCGGGTAAAAAGCTGTTTCAATATATTCGAACGATTACTCAAGATATTGAGTAAAGCCAGCTAACTTGAAAATAGCGGCATCGCTGCGCGAATTTTATTCAAGCCTTTAAAATCCAAATTCGCACTACAAATACCAGCTCCTTTGCCGAGCTGGTTTAATATGTTTCCCCAAGGGTCGATGATCATACTCTGTCCCCAAGTTTTACGCCCACGGCTATGCTCTCCACCCTGATTTGCAGCAATAACAAAGCACTGGTTTTCAATAGCTCGCGCACGCAACAATAACTCCCAATGAGCTTGGCCGGTTTTTTCGGTAAAAGCAGAAGGTACAAGTAATATTTTTGCCCTTGCCCTACGCATGTCCTGATACATCTCTGGAAAGCGCAAATCATAGCAAATTGAAAATCCGATTCCGGCCTGAGTACCATCTTCGAAACTTATCGTTTCAACTACGGTTCTTTCACCGGGACAAAAGGTATCCGACTCACGATACTCGCCATGCTCATCACCGACCTCAACATCAAATAAATGTTGCTTATCATAGTAGGCCTGTACTTCACCTGAGATATTAATCAGAAGACTACGACTAAAATATCGTTGCTTCCCTTGTGAACTAAGTGAGAGCGAAGCGGGGAACGGCAAACTACCCAAAACCAGGTTGATAGAATTATTTTTGGCAAATTGACGAAAGGCTTCCAAATATCCTTCGAACTTTTCCTGAAGCTGGGAATTTAGTGCGCTGCCGAAATAAAGAAAGTTTTCAGGGAAAACAACTAGCTCACAATCAGAACCAGAAAATTCACGCTCGAGTACCTCCATCGCCAGCTTGAAATTTTCTTCTGGCTCATCAGTACTGACCGTTTGAATGCATGCAACTCGAACCACGGCGTTACCTTATATAATTGATTGATGTCGTAGTATTTTAATTCGGTGCCAAATTGCTTTCTGCACCCGCATCACTCTCTTCTATTGGTGGCGTTACTCGCTGAGGCGTTTGAGTCGTCTTACGTTTTTTCTTGCTCGCGTTTACCGCCTCTTTTAATTCCACTATAGGCTTTTGCCACGTACCCGTAATATCGTATCGGGAAGTAGTTAAAGCACTTAAGGGTTCACCAAGCAATTTGTCTGCAAGCCAAACTAAACCTCCAATTTGAGGAGCACCAAGAACGAGAGCTGCCAAAGGCACATTCTGCGAAAAAGGCAGCTCAATAAGCATGTCCAGGTCCAGCGCCTTACTCGCTAAGTCACTACTTCCGTTTATGGTGTACTTCCCTGCCGGCCCATCAATGACCAAGGGTTTAGAGAGTGTAAGTAAGCCCTGATCTATACTTGAGTTCATCGTAAAAGAGTCGAAGCCGACCCCACTTTTATACAGGTCGGAGAAATCCAGCTTTAAACGACGCATTATCGCTTCAGCGTTCAAGATGCCGAACAGACGTAAAGCACCTGTTTTTTCATCGTCAGTTTGCAGAAATCCATCTTCGAGTATCAGTGACAGAGAGCCTGATAGTTTACCTAGCGAAAAGTCCTTAGGTGCACCAGGCCAGGTAAGCGCAAGCTTTGAACTAAAGTCATCACTACTCACAAGAGGATCAATACCTGCCAATCTGAATACATTTTCAAAATGCCTACCTTTGCCATCCATTGTCAGAATGCTGGTCTGTAAATTGTCTTCTGAAACCTGCCAATTAAGCCGTCCGGAAAACTGGCTACCTTTAACACTGCCTTTTATATTTGAGAATATCGCTCCTGTTGGCGACGACTGCAAATTACCACTCCAAGCACCTAGTTTTCGACCATCTAACTGCAAGTTAGACGCGGAGAATTCGACATTACTAAGCGTTCTAGGGTCAATTGGCGCACTATCTTCCTTTAAGTCTGAACTTGGTGTATCGCTACTTAATACCAGTTTGCTGAAATCTGCCTTGATAGAGCCATCAGTATTCGGCAGAACTATTTTTCCGGAGATATCCTCGCCTCTCAACTCAACTTGCCACTCATCACTTGGCTGAGAAATTTCTATACGAGCTTGTTTTAACTTATGATCAAATGCAGTTGTAGAAGCAACATCTAACTGAACTTTCTTAAGAATACTTTCCGTATTATTATCACTATCCAGCTCCCAAGGTAAGGCTATTAAATCGCCTACAAAGTCGATCCATGAATCTGCATCTAGTTCATTGAGATTAGCCGCGATGTTGAGGCCACTTAAGTCTGGCGCTTCCATACTAGCCTTATTTATCGAAACCTCTCCAAATGAAAATTTACCATCCACAAACAATAATTCGGTGTTGAGCGCCTGACTATTATCCAAGTTCAGTTTAGACAATACCAACATCTGCGAAGGTTTGAGTTTTAGACGAGTAATGAAATCCTCTCGTTGATCAACATGTTTCGCCAAGGGCCAAGGCCAGTCGCGCGTCAAGCCTTTTAAATTACTTCGAATATCAACAAAAGGCTCAGACTCCTTATGATTTGGGAGGTATAGTTCAGCGAGGTAATCGAAGCTTCCACCCAAAAACGCCGTAGTTTGATAGCCAAAAAAGTCGAAAACCTGTTCGATATCGGTATTACCTGCCAGGCTTATATTCGTTTGTGAGAGGTCTCTAAATTCATTACTTTCAAGATCAGTAAGCAGATAATCGTATGTAGCTGGATCAAAAGAAGTAGAAATATTTAGCAATGCAGGCTTCCCGAAAGCAATAACCTCTACGTCATTAGCTGTTACGCCCTTATCTTCTGTAACGTCGAGGACACCTGTCACGCGGTCAAAACTGATTCCAGAATCGGGATGATGAAGCTTAACCCCTTCTAAAGTCGAGCGAATAAGATAAGCAAGCTCAGCGCCGTCATCTCCTTCGGATACGGGTATATCCAAGAGTACGTCAACATCAAAGTCACCTTCGAACACTAACTGCTCTGCAACAGCTTCAGTATGTTCAGAGATTGGTGACTCAGCCAACCAATACTGTAAGTTTTCAGATGTAGCCTTTGTACTGCTTTCTATTCTAAGTATTGAGCTGGCTGCCCCTTCAGGCTCAAGCATTGTAGCTCGAACTTCATTTAGCTTTGTGTCGACAATTTTGGCCTCAGGAGCAATAACCAGCAACTGACCATTTTGAAGTGAGATATTCGCGTTTAGTTGCTCAGCAGGCGGCCAATTCCTGTCAAAGTCGAGCACCAGGTTTTCAGTATTCAGGTCGATGCTAGAAGTAAAGCTGTTGTCTGCAGTAATAGTTTCAACTGATCCGTGCCCCAGGTAAACTCCTGAAACAACGGTACCGGACCTTAAGGCATCGACTAACCAATCATGTAGACCTGAACCAACAATATAGTAAGGCACAAAAGACGGAGCGCTGGGAGCACTAAGATCTTGAAGAGCAATGGCTAAATCCAAGTAATCTTCATCGCCCTCTCCGTTTAGCCTTATAGAAAAATCACCATATACCAAACCTCCGTCTTGTTGCACCAAGCGCAAGCCATCAGAATAAACGTCTACGCCGTCTTCTTGAATATCCCACGCAACGTAACCATCAGCCTTTGCCATCGTCCAAGGCTCAAGAAATAATTCCGGGAAACCCAGCTCAAAGTCATGACTTGAAAAGTTTACGAAGCCTCCCTGATTATCAGCAAATACATATCCATTGATACCCATCCCGGAGGGTGTTCCTTCATAAGCATCTAGAGAGACCTGATCAAGCTCAGCTTCAAAGGTAAATGATGAGGCGTCTTTTTGATGTTCGATATTGATCCAGGCGTTTTTTAGTTGCCCTTCTGGCTGACTAATCTCAAGACGATCATGAAGATTATCTGACAAAAGCCCAGACGCGAGCCCCAATTGAGCAAGACAGTAAATATCGAGTTCTGACATCGATACCTTTGTTTGCGATGCATCACTGTTAATATTAATAACATCGCTTTGACACAAGCTCCCTTTCCAGGAGAAATTAAGGCCGTAAACAGACATATTCTGACCCTGATTGCTCTTTTGCCAATGGTAATCGAAAGCCAGGTTTCGTATTGGCGGAACGGATTGTTCCCCCGCACGCCAATTCATTTCATTTAGCTGAAGGTTGCCTTGAATTGATGTAAGACTAAACCCTTCGAATTCTAACCATGCACGCGTGCTTGCGGAAATATCATCAATTGATAGACTTTCCCAGCTATAAACTTGTAGCAATTTACCAAAGAATTCAGCGGAGCGTGCTTCGATATATAAGCTAGTCTTCATTCTTGATTCAGTTAACACGCCCTTACCTTCCAGAGAAAAAGATAATAAGGAACTAGCACTGTCAGACTCTCGAATCGAGCCGCTAATGAAGACACTATCATCGTGGTAAGTTAAGGAGCTGTTGGGAATTCTAAGAGTTTGAACCAAGCCTTTATTGTTATGTAAGGAGAGGCTTAAATCGTTAAGGTAGATTTTCGCTTGCCCAAGTAGAGCTTCTATATCTATTGGCAAGGCAGTTGGTGTCGCCTTCTCTTGCTGCTGTAACAATTCTTTTAAATCTACCGGTGTTGAAGCGACGGACCAGGCACCATCCTCAAACTGTTGCATACTAAGCTCAGTATGCTCAATCATGATTTCCTTGATAGAAGGCTGGAGATTAAGAAGAGAGTTGAGGAATGAAGCCTGTATACGTATACGCCCAACATAAGCGTAGCTCTGCCCGTTGACGCTAAGGCCGTGAATATTGAGCGTTGGGTCAAGACCACGCCAAGCAGAGTTCAATTGACGAATTTCAACACGCTGACCACTTAACTCAGATAGGTAACGCTCTAGATCAGGACGGTAGTCTTCAAGAAATATACTGGCTATTCTTAGCCCGAGTACGTACAAGGCAACCAGAAATAATACCGAAAAGGCAATCGTTATTAACTTAATCCTAATGATTTTCAGTATTTTATTCTTCACATTGTCACGCTAGACTAAGACTACATCAAATTGTCCCTGATTATACATGACTTCTACTTGAAACTTGATTTGCTTGCCAATGAAGGTTTCCAAGTCAGCAACATTGTCAGACTCCTCATCGAGTAAGCGATCAATCACGTTTTGCGAAGCCATAACCAAATAGATATTTGCGTCATAAGCACGATTCACCCTGAGAATCTCACGCATAATTTCATAACAGACTGTTTCAGCGGTCTTTAACACACCAGTGCCATCACATACAGGGCAAGGCTCACACAAGGTTTGCCCCAAGCTTTCAGTGGTACGCTTACGTGTCATTTCAACCAGGCCAAGCTCTGAAACGCAACTTACCGTTGTACGTGCATGGTCTCGCTCAAGCATTTTCTCTAACATTCGTAGAACCTGGCGCTTATGTTCCTCATCCTCCATATCGATGAAGTCGAGAATGATAATCCCGCCAAGATTTCTTAAGCGCAATTGCCTACCAATGGTCCTTGCAGCTTCGAGATTGGTCTTGAATATGGTCTCTTCAAGATTACGATGCCCGACAAAACCGCCGGTATTCACATCAATCGTGGTCATAGCTTCGGTTTGATCAATGATTAGATAGCCACCAGACTTAAGTTGAACCTTTTTTCCCAGCGCCTTCTGAATTTCATCATCAACATTATATAAATCGAATACAGGTCGTTCACCTGGGTAATACTCAAGCCGCTTACTAACATCAATGAGAAAGTTTTCGGAGAACTCCTTTACAATCCCATAACTTTCTTTTGAATCGATTCTAATTTTCTCGGTTTGAGGCTTTACCAGATCTCTTATCGCACGTGTAAACAGCGGCAAATCCTGATAGACAACAGATGGAATTGCGTTCTCTTTGATTCGCTGCTTTAGTTTTTTCCAAAGGCGCTCCAGGAACTTTATATCTGCCGTAAACTCATCTTCTCCTGCACCTTCGGCCGCAGTACGCACAATAAAGCCCGAGCCTGCCTCTTCGTTATCTACCTGACAATTCAAAACAAGCTGCTTTAAACGCTCTCGCTCTACTTCATCTTCGATACGTTGAGATATACCAATATGTGAAACACTTGGGATATAAACCAAGTAACGGCTAGCAATTGACAGCTGAGTGGTTAAACGGGCACCTTTCGTACCAATGGGATCCTTGATGACTTGAACAACAAGCTCTTGACCTTCGCGCAACAATAATGCGATATCTGCATTATTCTCACTTTCGCCAGTTTCACCGACTTGTGGGTTAGAGGTGATATCAGAAACGTGTATAAATGCGGCGCGCTCAAGACCAATATCAACAAATGCAGCCTCCATTCCAGGAAGCACACGGACTACTTTTCCTTTGTAGATATTACCAACGAAGCCACGACAACTTGAACGCTCGATATACACTTCTTGCAGCATTCCGTTTTCTACAAGCGCTACACGAGTTTCAACCGGCGTAACGTTAATTAAAAGCTCTTCACTCATAGCACTACCTGAAACTTTCCTGTCAAAATAATAAGATTAGCAGCTATTGAAACGAAGCGGCATATCAAAGCGTTTTTTTATTATCGCAATGCAAAAACAAGACGGTCGGTGAAAATTAATACAAAAGGCCAAACTAAGGCGCTTGATAGTGCAGCTCCCAGATAAGACATATTATTATCGACAGCGCCAAGCGCTCCTCTGATAGTCATCACAATCATCAACAAAATTCCGATAATAAAAAATATTACCAAGGACTGCTGTAGTACCGGAAACATTTTTAAGCGTTGATGCATCGTCAAAACCAAATAAGAGACGATACAGCAAGCAATTATATGAATACCGAGATAAGTACCTGACAGCACATCCATGATTGCGCCCACAATAAAAGCAGAAAACAGACCAATACGTTCGGGGTGCCTCAATAACCAGTATATCAAAGTCAATACCATCCACTCAGGACGAAAGGCAAGTAGCATTTGCGGCATTGCTAACAATTCCAATACGGCAGCTGCGGCGAAAGACAATGCAACGGCCACCCAACTTACTCTCGACTGAGTCATTCGTTTACCTCGTCAGACGCATGCTGCTTAGTACTAGATTGTTCTTTATTCTCATCGATGACGGTACTATCGTTTTGCCCCTCTTTAAACACCAAAAGCAAGAGACGACTTCTATTCAACTGTGCTTCAGGCCTGGCGCGAACCTCTGCAAAGGAGCGTCCATCATGGTGCGATATCTGGCTAATCCTTGCCACTGGATAGCCTTCCGGGAAGCGCCCCCCTAGACCAGAACTTACCAAAAGATCACCCACCTCAATATCAGAGGTATCTGGAACATTTCCTAGCTCAAGATAGTCGAGCGCCCCAACACCATAAGCAATCGCCCTAACACCATTTCTATTTACTTGGACAGGAACCGCATGACGACTATCAGAGATAAGTAGGACCCGGCTGGTAAATTCATTTACTTCAACCACTTGCCCCATCAATCCCTGTGAATCAAGAACGGCCTGACCGAGATAAACCCTGTCTTGACTGCCCTTGTTAAGCAAGATGTATTGATTGTCAGAATCAGGGCTAACACCGATCATTTCGGTAACAACGACACCATCGTCAACAATGCGAGAAGCATTCAGTAGCTCACGCAAGCGATTTAACTCAGCCGTTACTGATGCGAGTTTTTGAGCTTTGCGCTCAAGCACCAACATGCGGGATTCCATTAAATCGATTTTTTCTTGGAGATCGGAACGGCTCGTAAAGCTTTCACTCAAGCCTTCACTAATAGAAACCGGTAAATCACTCAACCAGTGAACCGGTGTTAACGCAGAGCTTATTACTCCACGAACAGGGTCTAGATAGCTAAATCTAACATCAATGAATATCAATAAGAGTGATACGACTGATGCTAGAATTAACCTGTATACGAGATAAGGGCCTTGAACAAAAATTGTTTTATCAGAAGCGCCAAGTTTCATTACTCAATGTTACCCAGCTTTTTATTCAATTGGATATAAGCCATCCGAGCTATTATCGATCAATTCGATTGCTTTACCACCACCACGAGCAACGCAGGTAAGCGGGTCTTCTGCGACAATAACAGGAAGGCCTGTTTCTTCACTTAAAAGTCGATCAAGACCTCGGAGCAATGATCCGCCACCTGTCAGGACAATACCACGCTCGGCAATATCTGATGCAAGCTCTGGAGGTGACTGCTCTAAAGCCCCTTTCACTGCCTGTACAATCGCAGATAATGACTCTTGTAGCGCTTCGAGGATTTCTTCACTGTTCAAGGTAAAGCCACGAGGCACACCTTCTGCCAGATTGCGACCACGTACATCGATCTCTCGAAGTTCAAGACCTTCGTATGCACAACCGACTTCCTGTTTAATCTTCTCTGCAGTGGTATCACCAATTAGGCTGCCGTAGTTACGACGAACATAAGTAACAATTGCTTCATCAAAGCGGTCACCACCAACTTTTACTGAGTCAGCATAAACAATGCCGTTTAGAGAAATGATGGCAATTTCAGTCGTACCACCACCAATATCAACGACCATAGAGCCACTTGCTTCTTCAACGGGTAAACCGGCACCAATCGCAGCAGCCATTGGTTCTTCAATCAAATAAACTTCACGGGCACCTGCACCTAGAGCAGACTCGCGTATGGCCTTTTGCTCAACTTTAGTTGAACGACTCGGTACACAAACCAAAACACGCGGGCTAGGTGTTATAAAGCTGTTTTCGTGAACTTTGTGAATAAAGTGCTGCAACATCTTTTCAGTCACAACGAAGTCTGCAATAACTCCATCCTTCAATGGGCGAATTGCTGTGATATTACCAGGAGTACGACCAAGCATACGCTTTGCTTCAGCACCAACCGCTGCAACTGTTTTTTGCGCTCCGTTGCTACGAATAGCGACTACAGAAGGTTCATCCAGAACAATGCCTCGTTCCCTAACATAAATAAGCGTATTAGCTGTCCCTAGGTCAATAGATAAATCGCTGGAAAATAAGCCTCGGATCTTTTTAAACATGGTGTGAGATCAACCTAAACAATTCGTAGAAAATAATCGAGCAACTTTAACAACGGTACCTATATAGAGCAAGACGGAATTGAAAAATGAACGATAATTAAAGCTAATTTACCCCATTTCTGAACATATATTAAACAATACGATTTAATTAACCCCTCTTATTTGTCTGGCCGGAATTATTCCTGATATTATGGCGGCAATTTTTTAATTACCTAACACCTAATCTGTGGCTTCGAATTGATGCTCCAGAAAAGACAACGCTTGAGGATTAACATGTCCATCGATCCAGAAGACATCAATAAAATTGCTCACCTGGCTCGGCTTCATATCGAAGACGATAAAGTTGAGAAAATCAGTAACGATATAACAAATATTCTGTCATTGGTTGATCAGCTACAAAATGCCAATACTGAAGACATTCCACCAATGGCTCACCCAATGGATGCTGTACAGGTTCTACGTCCAGATGTTGTCACTGAAAGCGATAAAAGAGAAAAGCTCCAAACTGTCGCCCCCAACACTGAAGACGGTTTATTTCTTGTGCCAAAGGTTATTGAGTAAGGTGAACGTCCACCTATCCATTAGCAACATCACATTATTATCGATAGCACAACATTCACTCTATTCGAAAGCTAACTAAACATGCTAAACAAAACTGTAAAACAATTATCAACAGGGCTTGCTAGCGGCGAGTTTTCAAGCCTCGAGCTCAGCCAATACTTTCTAGACAGAATCAAGAAGCTTGACGGCCAATATAATAGTTTCATTACCGTTACCGAAGAACAAGCGCTTGCACAGGCGAAAGCAGCCGATGAGATTATCGCAAGCGGCAAGGCAACACCCTGGACAGGTATTCCCTTTGCACATAAGGACATCTTCTGCACCGAAGGCGTGTTAACTACCTGCGCCTCAAAAATGCTAGATAACTTTATTCCGCCTTATGACGCCACCATCGTCAGCAATTTTAAAAATGCGGGCGCAGTTTGTTTAGGTAAAACAAACATGGATGAATTCGCGATGGGCTCATCTAACGAGACAAGTTATTTTGGCAAAGTTATCAACCCTTGGAGCCAAGAAGAGCAACTTGTACCCGGTGGTTCATCTGGCGGTTCAGCAGCTGCCGTTGCCGCTCGACTTGTGCCAATAGCAACCGCAACCGATACCGGCGGCTCTATTCGCCAGCCTGCTTCTCTTTGCGGCTTAACCGGATTAAAACCAACCTACGGCCGTGTTTCACGCTACGGAATGATTGCCTTCGCATCAAGTCTTGACCAAGCTGGCCCGATGGCTCTCACTGCAGAAGATGCGGCAATGATGCTGAACGTGCTTGCAGGACATGACGCCAAGGACTCAACCAGCCTAGACCGCGAAGTACCAGACTACACAGCGAACTTGAATAACTCACTTGAAGGCCTCCGAATTGGTCTACCAAAAGAGTTTTTCAACGAGCACTTAAGCGCTGAATTGCAGGATGTATTGCAAACCGCTATTAAGGAGCTGGAAAAGCTGGGAGCGACGTTTAAAGAAGTGTCGCTACCACATTCTGACCTGTCAGTACCGGCCTACTACGTGATTGCGCCAGCAGAATGTTCTGCAAACTTGTCACGCTTTGACGGCGTTCGCTTTGGGCACCGTTGTGACGACCCGAAAGATCTGATGGACATGTATCAGCGCACCCGCTCTGAAGGCTTCGGCGATGAAGTTAAACGACGTATTCTAATAGGTGCTTACGCCCTATCCGCCGGCTACTACGATGCCTATTACAGAAAAGCACAGCAGGTTCGCCGTTTAATTAAGAATGACTTCGTCAGCGCCTTTGAAGAAGTTGATTTGATCTTAGGCCCAACCTCTCCGTCGGAAGCATTTGGCTTTAATTCCAAAGGTGATGACCCTGTAAAAATGTATCTTGAAGATATCTTTACTATTTCAACCAACCTCGCCGGGCTGCCTGGCATGTCACTTCCAGCAGGCTTATTAAATGGTCTGCCTATTGGCATGCAACTTATTGGTAACTACTTCGACGAACAACGTATGCTTAACGTCGCGCATCAGTTCCAACAAGTTACCGATTGGCACACCTTAGCACCACAGAACATTTAAGCCTGGAGAAACACTATGCAATGGGAAACAGTAATCGGGCTTGAAGTTCACGTCCAGCTCGCCACCAAAACGAAAATATTTTCCGGCTCTTCTACTGCCTATGGCGCAGAGCCAAACACTCAGGCAAACGAAGTTGACCTAGCCTTGCCTGGCACCTTGCCTGTACCAAATGAGCAAGCCTTTCGTTACGCCGTTATGTTCGGCTTGGCTATCGACGCAGAAATCGGTAAACGCTCGGTTTTCGAACGTAAAAACTATTTTTACCCAGACTTGCCCAAGGGTTACCAGACCACGCAGCTAGACCTGCCGATCGTTGGCCCTGGTGTTGTTGAAATTGAACTAGAGGACGGCAGCAAGAAGTCTGTTCGTATCCATCACGCTCACCTTGAAGAAGATGCCGGTAAATCGCTTCATGAAGATTACCATGGCATGTCAGGCATAGATCTGAACCGCGCGGGAACACCGCTTATTGAAATCGTGTCAGAGCCTGATATCAGCAATAGTGAAGAAGCAGTCGCCTTTGCCAAAAAACTACACTCAATTGTTACCTCTCTTGGCATCTGTGACGGTGAAATGTCACAAGGCTCAATGCGCTTTGACGTCAATATCTCGGTACGCCCCAAAGGTCAGGAAGAGCTTGGTACACGAACCGAAACCAAGAACCTTAACTCCTTCCGCTTCATGGAAAAGGCGATCGCCCTTGAGGTTGAGCGTCAGATAGATATTCTTGAAGATGGCGGCAGCATCACGCAAGAGACCCGCTTATACGATGGAGAGAAAGATATCTCCCGCTCCATGCGTAGCAAAGAAGAAGCAAACGATTACCGCTACTTCCCATGCCCTGACCTGCTTCCTGTCGAATTGTCTGACGAGTTTATTGATCAGATTAAAACTGAGATGCCAGAGCTTCCTGATGCACGAAAGGCAAGGTTCTGCGCCGAATACGGCTTATCAAGTTACGATGCAGGCTTGATCTCAGCACAGGCAGACCTTTCTCATTATTTCGAGACAGCCAGTAGCATTTCAGGTGACGCTAAGCTTTCTGCCAACTGGACAATGGGAGAGCTAAGCGCGCGACTCAACAGCGACAGCATCTCCTTAAAAGATTCTCCTATCAGTGCAGAGCAACTTGGGCAACTGGTGCTTAGAGTTAAAGACAACACTTTGTCGTCTTCAGGTGCAAAGAAAGTATTCAATACACTTTGGGAAAAATCTGGTGATGATGTTGACGCAATTATTGAATCACAAGGTCTAAAGCAGGTATCTGATACCGGTGCGCTAGAAGCATTGGTTGACGAAGTACTCGCTGGCATGGCTGATCAGATTGCACAGTATAAAGAGGCCGATGACAAAAAGCGTAAAAAGCTTATGGGCGGATTTATGGGGCCTTTAATGAAAGCCTCTAAAGGACAAGGAAACCCTAAACTGTTCAATCAGATTCTTGCCAAGAAACTTAATAGCTAGCTTTAATTTTTGACCTGAATAACAGTAGAAGTGAGAGTGCACCGCTCTCACTTTTTTATACTTTCGATACGAATCGCCAAGGTTAATTGTCAACAGTTTTTATTTTAAGACTGATACCGACTGATTAGTAATCAGGCTCATGAAACTTTCATAAAAATGCAGTATGATGCGCGAAATTTATGAAACCTTTCATTTTTATCGAAGAATAGGATATTCAATGACTATCAAAAATGCTTTCTACGCACAGTCAGGTGGCGTAACTGCCGTAATCAACGCTTCAGCTTGTGGCGTAATCGAAACAGCTCGCCAATTCCCAGACAAAATTGGTAAGGTTTACGCTGGACGTAACGGCATCATTGGAGCACTCCGTGAAGAGTTGATCGACACCAGTCTGGAAAGCATCGAAGATATCGCCGCACTAAAGCACACTCCAAGCGGTGCATTTGGTTCTTGCCGCTACAAACTGAAAAACCTTGATGAGAACAAGCGTGAATATGAACGTCTGATCGAAGTATTCAAAGCTCATGATATTGGGTACTTCTTCTATAATGGCGGCGGCGACTCTCAAGATACAGCTTATAAGGTTTCTCAACTAAGTGAAAAAATGGGTTACCCGATTACTTGTATCGGTGTGCCAAAAACCGTAGATAACGACCTTCCGTTCACTGATTGCTGCCCGGGCTTTGGTTCGGTTGCAAAATACGTCGCTATTTCTACTAAAGAAGCGGCAATGGACATCGCTTCTATGTGCGAGTCCTCAACTAAAGTATTTATTCTTGAGGTCATGGGCCGTCACGCAGGTTGGATCGCCGCAGCTGGTGGTTTGGCCGGCACCGAAGCGCACGAAGCACCACACGTTATTCTATTTCCAGAAATAGCCTTTGATAAACAGAAGTTTTTAGCACGTGTAGATGAAGCAGTAAAAAATTACGGTTACTGCGTTGTCGTGGCATCTGAAGGCGCTCAGTACGAAGATGGCCGCTTTGTAGCAGACGCAGGCGCAGTTGATGCGTTTGGTCATACCCAACTAGGTGGCGTCGCACCAACGCTTGCTAATATGGTTAAAGATGAATTTGGTTATAAATACCACTGGGCAGTTGCCGACTACCTTCAACGCGCAGCACGCCATATTTCCTCTTCAACGGATGTTGAGCAGGCCTATGCCATGGGCAAAGCAGCTGTTGATTTCGCTGTAAATGGTAAGAATGCAGTCATGCCAATTATCGTTCGCGAACAAGCCGCTCCATACAAGTGGTCTATCGGTGAAGCACCGCTTAGCCAGGTTGCTAACCAAGAAAAGAAAATGCCTATTCACTATATTTCAGATGATGGTTTCGGAATTACTGCTGAGTGTCGTGAATACCTAACTCCACTTGTTCAAGGCGAAGACTACCCGCCTTACGATGAGAACGGTATGCCGCGCTACGTTAAGCTTCAGAACAAGCTTATTGAAAAGAAGACAGGAAGTGAGTTCGAAGTTTAAAGCTTCGCAACACGCTTATCTAACTCAGAGACTCCGCCTACCCAAAGTTATGTAGGCGGCCCGTCTCGGGGCGCAGAACGGACATGCCGTTAGTTTCAGCCCTACGTATGCAGAGGGTTTCATCCTTCGCTAATGAATAGCCCCATAAAAACCTTGCCGCCAACAATCCTGGGCATCCAGGCCCATATGGATTAGCAAGCCTATCCCTATCCACCGAGTTGCTGGAAACAAAGCCATCAGAGCATAAACCGGAATCATAAATTCTTTATGTAGAGGGTGGAAACCAATACTGCATCGACCTGGGTCATAAATCGGTACCGCAAGTAAGTGATCAAGATCGACTAACATTGTCGCAACCAAAAGCAGATATATTTTTACCGTGAACTTAGAATCTCGTGTTTTGGCAAAGACTGCTGTTGCTACTAACAACGGTACGAGAAAGTGTAATGCGATATGAAGAATGATTTTCTCCCGATTATGTTTATACTGAACTTATCAAAAGCGCGGATGTTAAAGCATAGATATCGCTTTCGCGCTCCCAGCTAACTCCTGAAGGCTTTACCAATCAATGAACGAACAGTTTCCTGTATTAGAAGTTTCAAATCAAGAAAGCACAGCAATCGTTATTATCAATAGCGAACACTACGAAAACTGGGTAGCAAAGCAAGCCGAAAATATTAAGACCTGGTTGAACGCAAATAACTATGAGGGGAAAGGTGGAATCCTCATCCCGGATAGTGACGGCAGCGCACTGCAATGCATTTATGGAATGAGCCCTAAGAGTGACTACTTCATTGCTGGCGATCTAGCGCTACAAATTCCTGCGGCGCGCTACTCGCTGGATTGCAGTCAGTGCAGCGAGCTATTTGAAGACCAAACTGAGTTTGAAACTCAGTTCGCAATCACCTGGGCCCTCTCTTGTTACCGGTACACTGAATATAAAAAGAATGATAAGAGCCTGCCAACACTTTCTGTATCTTCAGAAGCAATACTCAACAAAGCACAGGCATTTTCTTCTTCAGTGTCATTAGTAAGAGATCTGATCAACACCCCAGCCAGTGACTTAATGCCTGAAGATATGGGTACCGTAGCTGAGCAGCTCGCAGAGCAATACGGTGCTAAGCTCGAACAGTTTGTTGGCGACCAACTACTTGAGCACAACTACCCTACC
>NZ_LWGJ01001354.1:0-907 GCF_001635845.1 Oleiphilus sp. HI0132
ACGATCAGCACAGTGTCATAGTTACTGCCGAAGGAAAAGATTGGGGGCCGAACTTCCTTGAGTTTGGCTTGGGCTGGGAAACCAATTTTACCGATCAGTCAAAGACGGATCTTGATTTGGCTTATACCGCGACTAACCTAAGCGTTAATGGTGGAGAGTGGCGTTCGCAACTAGAGCTGGGAAGTGATCCTGAGTTAAATACGGAGTTATATTGGCCACTAACAAAATCCCGTACTTTTTATACTTTAGGTCGCTATGCCTTCGAGTCTGTTGACTGGCGTCTACTTGACCTCAATGTTCTTCCCTTAACTGTCGAGCAGAATATTCATCAGCTTCGGGCGGGTTTGGGGTTTAACTTTTCCAGGAATGGAATACTTGAAGTGGGCGGTTTGGCTGAAGTGGGGAGTTTGGATAATGACTATTTACTCTCCAAAAAGATAAACTATGACACGTATGGAGCTTATCTTAAACTGGGTTATGACAGCTTAAATAGTGCCAGCTTTCCAACAGAAGGAAATCGAATTGAGCTTTCCCTTATTCATAAAGAAGAAGATGCTGATAATGTAACGCTTCAAGATGGAGGGCAAAGTGATTTCGGCGTCCAGTCTACTCAGCTTGGCTTTGAGTGGAAGGGCGCGATTAGTATTGATAGCCATGCCTTTGTAGGCAAGGCTGCTTTTAATAAGATGTTCGTAGATGATGGCGAACACAGTGTTAACAATGCTTCTTTAGGTGGTTTTTTAAACCTGTCCGGTTTTAACGAGCGAGACCTGAGCGGGCCGCATAAGGCCTTTATGGCATTGATTTATCAATACGACTTACGTGGAGGCTTTATTAGAAAAACAGGTTTGCCCTTATACGTAGGACTTAGCGCAGAAGCTGGGAATGTGTGGAGACAGGATGAGAA
>NZ_LWGJ01001355.1:0-861 GCF_001635845.1 Oleiphilus sp. HI0132
TATCGTATTTATTTGAACTCTTTTGTTCTTTTTATTGCATTTTTCTTTTTAACTCTAGGGGGGATTGAGGGGTCTTTATATATATTTTTAGAAGAGGGCTCTAGTGTTGAGCTGGGTGACTATTTTCTAGAGTTTTCTTACTTATCTTTTTTTGTATTAATTTCCGTTTCTATCGCAGTCGGAGTGGTGAACCTTAGAAGGATTTTATATCTAACTCTATTTTTTGTTATTTGCTCAGTATATTTTGATGGTTTTATTCCGGGTTTTTTTTCAAAGACCTATTACCGAGCGGCTGGCTTTCCAGAAAACCCTAATTCTTCGGCGATGATAATTTGTATTTCAGTCTTGCTTCTCCTGAATTATGGTAGGTTATTGTTAAAAGACGTTGCTCTTATGTGTGCTGCGCTATTTGCAATAGTGTTGTGTGCATCAAGAGGGGGGGCGGTTATATTTTTTCTCATCTTATCTTGTTGGCTTTTTTCTCTTTACAGGGCATCTACTAATGCGCAAAGAGTAAAATATACGATTAGTCTTGTGGGTGCTATGTGTGTGGTATCGCTAATCTCTGTAAAGGTTATTTTTACAAGCGAGTTATTTGAGTCAGAACGAACTAGAGACAGGCTGTCTATAACTTCTCAGGATAGTGTATTAGAGAGGGATGATACTCGACTAGTTGTAATTGAAACATATCTAACAGAGATCGAAAATTGTTTTCCTATGATGTGTGGAGTAGCACAATATTATAATTCACCGAAGCATGCGCATAATACTAGTATTAATTACGCTTATAAGTATGGCGCCCCTTTACTTTTTCTTTCGATGCTTCCTATATTAGCTTTGTTAGCTTTGTTATATCGCTAT
>NZ_LWGJ01001356.1:0-3403 GCF_001635845.1 Oleiphilus sp. HI0132
GCGTGCAGTTTATTGAGTTTAACCAGATATCGAGCATTGGTGCCTTTATCTTCGGCCTATCTCACCTACTCTTTGTCTACATCATTATTCAAACTATACGTGGTGGCGAGAAAGCTCCAGCTCAGCCTTGGGAAGGTTCTCAGATCGGTACACCTGGCCTGGAGTGGACGCTCCCATCTCCTCCACCATTCCATAGCTTTGAAACACCTCCTACGGTCAAATAAAACCAGAATCTGGCCTTGGGTGCTTTAACAAAGAGCCCAAGGCTAGATACTTAACAACAAAAAGAGTTTTGATTATGAACCAACAAAGCGAACAAGCATTAAAGAAGTCAAATATTCGCACCGCGCTAATTCTTGGAGGCATTGCGATATCAAGCTTATGCATTGCCGCCTATGGCGTCAGCCAAACTTTAGCCGTGGGTGCATAACATGAGTGAAGTACCAGTAAAACAAAACAAGAAAACCGCACTAAAGCTCGCAATGTTAACAGTGCTTATGTTTGGCTTTGCCTTTGCGATGGTGCCGTTATACAAACTCGTATGCGATGTCGCCGGTATCAATAGCATCGATAGTAACAGTGGGCGCTCTGAGATTTCTGAACTAAGTAGCGAAGAACTTAGTCAGTCTTTAAGAACCGTAACGGTTCAATTCGACTCGACTATAAATGGCAATATGGCATGGGAATTCAAACCTGAAGCGAAAACCATGAAGGTGAAGCTTGGCGAACGAGTCAGTACCAGCTATTTCTTTAAGAACAACAGTTCGCAGCCAGTTGAAACCCAGTCAATACCTGGGGTTACACCATGGCAAGCAAACCAACATTTAAAGAAAATGGAATGTTTCTGCTTTGAGACTCAAACCCTTCAAGCAGGCGAATCAAAAGACATGGGTTTACAGTTTGTTCTCGACCCGAATCTACCTGAAGACATTCAAACGGTAACTTTATCTTATACCATTATGAACACAAACAGAGACGACTCACTGAAAACTAATAAAGACGCATTACCCTCTGTCAGCAACTCAAAGAAGACTTTGAATAAAGCTGGCGACAAGCAAACTATTTGAATAGCTAATGGTACAAACAATTAAAATAAAGAGGACATTATGAGCACAGCAGGTTCTGACAGTTATTACGTCCCCCACGGCAGCCAATGGCCCATTATTGCTGTAATGGGAATATTTTTTACAGTACTCGGTGTCGCATTTTGGGTTAATGACGTCGATGCGGGTACATATATGATTTGGACGGGGCTAGCTATTGTTGCCTATCTCTTCTATGGCTGGTTTAGTGACGTGATTGACGAAAGCATGGGTGGTAAATACAGCCCTCAGGTAGATATTTCCTTTAGACAAGGAATGATATGGTTTATCACCTCAGAAGTATTTTTCTTTGTAGCACTTTTTGGCTCCTTATTTTACCTTCGAGAAATCTCACTCCCCTGGCTCAGCGGTGAAGGTCACCTTGGCTCGTCTAACCTTCTATGGGAAGGTTTTAAGGCGTCCTGGCCCTTACTTACAACTCCTGATGGAGGAGAGTCTTACATCCAAACCAAAGAGGCTATGGGCGCTGGTGGCATCCCGCTATATAATACAGTCATATTACTTTCCAGCGGAGTAACACTTACCTGGGCACATCATGCTTTAAAGCATAATAAGAAAAACCAGCTTATCATCGGTTTAGCAGCAACAATTTTATTGGGTTTGATTTTCTTTGGTTTCCAGGCATACGAATATAGCCATGCCTACAATGCTTTAGACCTGACACTTAATTCAGGTATCTACGGGTCGACCTTCTACATGTTAACCGGTTTTCATGGCATGCACGTGACGATTGGTACTATCATGCTAATTGCTATTCTAGTAAGAAGCTTGAAGGGGCACTTCAGCTCAGATAAGCACTTCGCATTTGAAGCCGTTGCATGGTACTGGCACTTCGTTGATGTCGTCTGGTTAGGCCTTTACTTCTTTGTTTATTGGTTATAAGCCTATCAAGACATAAAAATGCCAGCTTAGTTGCTGGCTTTTTTATGTCTTGAATAAATAGATGCTCAGTTTTTCTAGCCAGCTAGGGCGTTGTCCCTGACTTTAAGGGCCGAACATTTCCAGCCTTATTCCCCTCTTCACACAAAGCCTTCCCCACTTCGATCCCCGCGACCTCCTCTGGTGCGCACATTTTAAGAATGGCAGACAGGTCATCATCCATATGAGAGAAGTGCTCGAAGATATCGTAGACATTGTTTTTTCCTGTTTCCAAGCGCTCCAAGAGAATCTTTTCCTGTTCATCAGTGAGCAACAAGGTTTGCATCGATTGCTCGAAGGAGTCAGCCAGCTGATTGACAACACCAGCAATCTGGACTGTCATATCACGATATTGAGAGCCTAGGTTCTCTATACCACTCTCCATACGCCGTATCAGCGTTTCTTGAGATTGATGCTCTAGATAAATATCGGCCTGCATATCCAAAGCCTCTATTTTTGCATCGGTTCCTTGTAGAAGCGCAAAAATATTATCTTTAATCTGACCATACTTCTCGGGATCATCAAGTGGCATATTTTTAATGAGAATCGACACACGGTTGTAATTGATCACAGTACGGTTGCCAAAATCATAAAAGCGACCGGCATCTTTCAACTCACTTAACAAGCGAGACTCCATTGTTCGTTCCATGCCGTTTGCTTCCATGTTTTTAACCTTGTATTTACCTCGCATTTGCAGGCTACAACTAATCCCATAGTGATTAAGGCTTTGGAACAATAACTGACCTAGCTGATCAAAGTTCTGACATTGATAGCTGTCCAGTAAAAACTGGATATTGGCACCCAGATCTCCGGTGCTAGCCATAGCCGCCATTGCAACATCTGAAGCGGCTCTAAGTTGGTCTTTAAGCTGTTTGTTAGCAATCGCATTGAAAATTGTGCTCTGAATACGTGTCACCATGTCATCATGACTAAGCTCTGTGGACATACAATCATCAGCACCTAGCTCACACGCTAGAAGTCGCTGATCAAGCTCCATATTGCGGCTAAGCACAATAACCGACATAGACTCAAGTTCTAGTGGGCATTCGCTCTTAATTTTGTCTAAAAAAGCTAAATGGGAGTTATTGCCGGGCATATCATCTATCAAAAGCAATTGATTATCGCTATATGCAGCGTGTGTCAATAAGCTTTCATAGGTCTGGCAATGCGTTAACTTGAAGTCTAACTGAAGGGAACGAATTGAATCACTGATAGTTGATGTATTGTATACAATGACGCCATACTTTTTTGACACGGTTGTCTCCTATATCCGAGGCACTAGTTACCTAAAAAATACAACTTACTGCTCCAATTCACGCCTTACGTCAAATCCCTTTCGGCGCACCTTGAAACAGGTAGATACAGCTCAACTCATTTAAGTT
>NZ_LWGJ01001357.1:0-1169 GCF_001635845.1 Oleiphilus sp. HI0132
ATCATCCGCAATACAGAATACTACACCTCCATCTCCCCAATCATTAATAATAAGTACGTTGTTAGGGAGATTTATTGAGTCTCTGCACTCTACAGTTTGAATTACTGATTCTTCAAGATTCTCAACACCACAAGCAGTTGAGTATCCATAATTATTTAGAAGCCATTTCATGCTAGTAGGCAGTTTAAAACCAAGCTTTGACTCGTAAGAAACCAGATCTTCTTCTGTTTCAGGGTGCACACCCTTCAACCATTCCACATTGTGTTTTACGATTTCTTTAATTTCTTCCATGCTCATGGCTCTTCAAACATATAACGCTTTTATAAACGGCGCGCGTCACTTTGCGCGTCCAGTGTAGGCCACGTTTTTTTGTGGCCGAAACGATGTTTGATAAACTGGTTATATTCTGTAGTTAAAGGGGCTATCAAAATCTAGTTTAAATGGTCGACCATTACAAAACTCTCGAACTGTTGGGCCAAGGCTAACAAGCTCCGTTTCGTCACAACCGTCAAGCTCACTTGGGATCCCAAAATAGAGCACCCCATTAATTACTGAAACTATATCTTTTTTTGTATATAAAAACTCACCATCAGAGTAGATATCAATATCAATTTCTAACGCGCTGTTCCCACTTTCAGTAAGAATATATTGGCCAGTACGATACGACTTAATCTCGGTAGAAGTTAAACCAGTTTCTTCCTCACATTCACCGGAATAATACACATAGTCATAGACTATTTCGTTTTCGCTGACAGTCATAGTATACAAAGCAATACGGCCTCCAGTAATAACGCACGGAGACAGCCAAACACCGACAACCTCTTTGTTCGAGCTCTCGGAGGATGAGCCACTGCAACCAACAAATAACATCATTGGTAAAACTAAGACTAAATAGATACTTGTGCGCATAACATTCCCTGAATATAACGCTTTTATAAACGGCGCACGGCTCTATCGTGCGTCCAACGTAGGCCACGTGTTTTTGTGGCCGGAGTGATGTTTGATGAACTGGTTAGATGTTTTAGAACACCCAACTACACCAAACACCACGTTAAAACCTTTGTACTTGCCCAGAGACAAAAACACCCTAGATGGCGACTTTACCGGACTCCCTAGGAACACACCACCAACGAAACCTCTACAAATTAAAATGTACCTGAAAAGCTTAA
>NZ_LWGJ01001358.1:0-707 GCF_001635845.1 Oleiphilus sp. HI0132
TGGAAGCTATTGCACCAAACCTTGATTTAACCGTAGATTTTGGTTGGTTATTCTGGGTAGCAACGCCACTATTCCTATTGCTTGATTTCTTCTATGGCATTGTATTGAACTGGGGTTTTGCAATTATTCTAGTGACTGTTTGTGTTAAGGCTTTGTTCTTCAAGTTGTCGGCTGCAAGTTATCGTTCTATGGCGAATATGCGTCGGGTAGCACCTAAGCTACAAGCTTTAAAAGAACAGTATGGCGATGATCGTCAGAAGATGTCTCAAGGAATGATGGAGCTCTATAAGAAAGAGAAAATTAATCCTCTTGGTGGTTGTCTGCCTATTCTTGTTCAGATGCCTGTATTTATCGCTTTATACTGGGTTTTGATGGAGAGTGTTCAATTACGCCATGCTCCATTTATGTTCTGGATTCACGATCTATCGGTAATGGATCCTTACTTCATTCTGCCGATTCTGATGGGTGCAAGTATGGCTATCCAAATGCAGCTAAATCCATCTCCGCCTGATCCAATGCAAGCTAAGATCATGAAGATTATGCCTGTTGTAATGACTGTTTTCTTCTTATGGTTCCCTTCAGGGCTAGTTCTTTACTGGTTAGTAAACAATATTCTGTCGATTGCACAGCAGTGGGTAATTACCAGACAAATCGAAAAAGCTAACGCTTAATCTACCCTGTTCTTGATATGAGTGAATATTATCAAG
>NZ_LWGJ01001359.1:0-821 GCF_001635845.1 Oleiphilus sp. HI0132
GACCAGTTTAAGATTGTGAATGACCTCTGTGGCCACACTGCAGGCGACATCTTGCTAAAAAATATTAGCCAGAAGCTGCTTCAAGAAGTAAAAGCGCTCGGGCCTCAGCAGATCATCGCTCGACTGGGGGGCGATGAATTCGGCATTCTCGTTAGCCAAACAAGTCTTCCCAAAGCAAGGCTTATTGCCGAAAGTCTCAGAGAAGCCGTCGAGAAATTTTTATTTATCTGGGAAGGTAAGCGTTACAGCATTGGCGTCAGTATCGGCTTGGTTGAAATATACCCTTATCACCAGAATGTAGAACAACTACTAGCCATGGCGGATGCTGCTTGCTATATGGCCAAAGACCAAGGGCGTAATCGTGTTCATGTATTCATTGAGTCTGATAAAGACCTACAGTTCCGACAGCTCGAAATGCAATGGGTCACAACAATTAAAGAAGCACTAACGAATGATCAGTTCTTTTTAGTCTTTCAACACATTGCGCCCAACCAAGGTCAAGAGCAAAACTTTCATTACGAAATCCTGCTTCGCCTGATCAATAGCAACGGCAACCTTTGTTCTCCAGGCCAGTTCTTGCCCGCGGCAGAACGCTATAACCTCATGCCTAATATAGATCGCTGGGTCATCAAGAATTACTTCGCTTGGTTAGGTAAACACCCCGAGCACTTGGAAAAGCTCGGCTGTGCCAGTATTAACCTCAGTCCACAGAGCATTGGTCAAAAAGAATTCTCAGCTTTTCTGGTTAATCTCTTTGAAGAGAATAAGGTGCCGCCCCATAAAGTCTGCTTTGAGATCACCGAAAGCATGGCGATCACGCA
>NZ_LWGJ01001360.1:0-430 GCF_001635845.1 Oleiphilus sp. HI0132
AAGCCGAGCACATCATTAAAGTACTCCTTGCTCCATGAAACATTCCAGATCTCGTTATAGATGGTACGATTCGTATCTTGCTCTAGACTTTTAAAACGCCATACACCAGCATTCACTTGATGATTAGCGGCACTTAGATATTCAAAACCTAGCGCAATTTCAAGCCTGTCTTCTAAGTTTTCAGGCCGACCACTCAGCGCATAAACCGAAGAGAGTTGATTTGTTTTATAGGCCAAATCAAGCTCGTACATAATGCTTCCCCGATTGATACCCAGCGAAAGCCCATAGAGTTCGTAACGCTGACTATAAGGTGTGCTTTGAAAAGTATTCCTATCGATTAGTATGGAGAACTGATTAGCATACAGGCGGGCATAGCTTAACGAGAGATCAAAAGCCTGCTTAGCCAAACTTAAACGCCCTCCCCATTCGT
>NZ_LWGJ01001361.1:0-2618 GCF_001635845.1 Oleiphilus sp. HI0132
AGATTTAAAACAATTATTGCCCAATTCATTAATCAGATTCATGACTAGATTTTTTGATACATATCAACAACTTGAATCAAAATTTAAACAATAATAACAACACAATCAAAAGAATTTAAAAACTAACAACAATTTAGCGACATTTAAATCATGAGGAAAACTAAATGACTAAAGAACTATATGACATCGGTGAAGCGCCACCACTAGGTGAAGTTCCTGCAAAAATGAATGCTTGGCTAATCCGCCCAGAGCGCTTTGGTAAGCCGATGAAAGCTTTCCAAAAGGAAGTCATTGATACACCCGAAATCAAAGATGACGAAGTTCTTGTTTACGTTATGGCAGCAGGCGTTAACTATAATAACGTGTGGGCAGGTCTTGGCGTACCGGTTGACGTTATCGGCGCGCGTAACAAGCAAGGTGAACCGGAAGAATTCCATATCGGTGGTTCCGATGCTTCAGGTATCGTTTATAAAATCGGTAAAGATGTTACTAACGTAAAAGTGGGTGATGAAGTTGTTCTTCATTGTGGTAGCTGGCAGAAAGGCTGTAAAGCTGAGCAGAAAGGTACCGATCCAATGTATGACCCTAGCTTTCGTATTTGGGGTTATGAAACTAACTTTGGCAGCTTTGCACAGTTCACTAAAGTTCAGGATCACCAATGCCTACCAAAACCTAAGCACCTTAACTGGGAAGAAGCGGCAACTTATATGCTAGTGGGCGCAACCGCTTACCGCATGCTTATGGCATGGGCACCAAACAACGTTAAGAAGGATGACGTTGTCCTTATCTGGGGTGGCGCTGGCGGCCTAGGCTGTATGGCTATTCAGATCGCTGCAGCAATGGGCGCTAAGCCAATCGCTGTTGTTTCTGACGAGAGTAAGTTTGATTACTGCATGCAATTGGGCGCTGTTGGCTGCCTAAACCGTAAAGACTTCGACCACTGGGGCATGATGCCACACTGGAAAGATGAGTCCGCTTACGCTAAGTGGAGCAAAGGTGCGCGTGCATTCGGTAAAGCTATCTGGGATATCCTTGGCGAGCGTCGTGGTGTTGATGTTGTCTTTGAACACCCAGGCGAAACTACTATTCCTACGTCTATCTTCGTTGCTGAAACAGGCGGTATGGTTGTAGTTTGTGCAGGTACTACCGGCTTCAACGCGACCTTAGACCTGCGTTATCACTGGATGCGTCAGAAGCGTCTGCAGGGCTCACACTTCGCAAATGATGATCAAGCAATCGGCGTAAATAACTTGGTAATTGAAGGTAAAGTCGACCCTTGCCTATCTAAAACCTTTACCTATGAAGAGCTTCCTGACTCTCATCAGCTAATGTATGAAAACCAACACCCTCATGGCAACATGTCTGTGCTCGTTGGTGCAACTGACTTTGGTCAGGGCGCAGAGAAGTAGTTTCTAATAGTAAAAAATTAAAAAGGCGATCTTCGGATCGCCTTTTTTATGCCTGATATACCGCTCTCATTACATTAAACCTACTCCATCTTGAGCCTTAAAAGGCTTGAACTTTCTCACTCAGTCCATATATTCTCAGATAACACCACACATGAGATAAACCAAAATGATGAGAATATTTTTATTCCTGGCCACAAACTTAGCCGTTGTATTAGTCGCTAGCTTCACACTTAGCCTACTCGGGGTCGGCAGTTACATGACCGCTCAGGGTCTGGACTACAATAACCTCCTTGTCTTCTGCCTGATATTCGGTATGGCAGGTTCAATCGTGTCGCTGCTGATGTCAAAATTCATGGCAAAGCGCAGCATGAGAGTTCAAGTGATTGAGGAGCCACAAAACGCTGACCAAAAATGGCTCTATACCACCGTCCAGGATCTTGCTCAAAAAGCCAATATCGGTATGCCTGAGGTTGGCGTATTTAACAGCGCACAAGCTAATGCTTTCGCAACCGGCTGGAATAAAAATAACGCCTTAGTCGCCGTAAGCACAGGCTTACTCAATAAAATGAGCCGTGAGGAAGTTAAGGCTGTACTTGGGCATGAAATCGGGCACGTCGCAAATGGTGATATGATTACCCTCACCCTTATCCAAGGAGTCGTAAACGCATTCGTTATGTTCTTTGCGCGAATTATCGGTAGCTTTGTTGATAGAGCAGTATTCAAAAATGAAAGCGGTCACGGCATGGGCTTTTTTATCGCCACCTTCGTCGCAGAGATGATATTAGGAGTGCTCGCTAGCACGATTGTTTTCTGGTTTAGCCGCCGTAGAGAATATCGAGCAGATATAGCGGGAGCGGAGCTAGTTAACCCCGCTGCGATGGTCAGCGCACTTGCACGCCTGCAGGCTGAATACGATAAACCAAGTGAAATGCCTTCTGAAATGGTCGCTTTTGGTATTAGTGGCGAACTGAAGAATTCATTAGGCGGTTTGTTTATGAGTCACCCTCCTCTAGACAAACGTATCGAAGCGCTTCGACAGCGTTATAGTGCTTAGGTCCTGAAGTAGCTAGTTCGAAAGCTTTATTTTCGAACTAGCTCTAAAGACCGATACCAATCAGACTGACCCGGGAGCACCTTAAACATTTGGTAGCGCTTAACGCTCAAGTTTGCTTGTTTCGCATAAAGTGTATAGTCGTAGATTTTGTGAAC
>NZ_LWGJ01001362.1:0-993 GCF_001635845.1 Oleiphilus sp. HI0132
CCCATGCCAGCAGTGTACTTTACAGTATTGTTGAAACGGCAAAGGCAAATGACCTTGTGCCATTCGATTATCTTCATTATCTATTGAAAGCACTTAGTAAAAGAGATCAGCAAGCAGAAATGGAAGATCTGCTGCCATGGAATGTCATACTAAATCATTAGATTCTTGGATATGTGCGCTTCGCCTTACGTTTACATCCGTTTTGCATTATTTGGACAAAACAGCGTACAAGAGAGTGAGCTAAAAGATCATACCCAATGTCGTCTTGGGAAGTATCTAATGTCAGATAAGGGCCAGTCGCTAAGTTCCAAAAAACGCTTCAAAGACCTATATGAAGATGTTCATCCGAAAGTACACGCGAAGGGTATAGAGATCTATAAGCTTGCACGAGCAGGCGCTGAACCATTATCTCTACAGGGAGCTGTTGAAGAACTTATTGGCTTATCAGATAGCGTATTGAATATTCTTGATGATTTTATCCAGCACCGTTAAAAATCCTTAGACTTTACAATATTACCTCTGTTTATGACCTAGGAAAACAACTCCACTAACATGAGGTCCGCTCTGTGAAGAAGATAGACGGTAGTGTTCAAAAAGGTAGCGCTTTGTGCTCAGGCTGTGTGAAAACTCGTATTTCAAATAGATCTAGCTTTATTTCGTTCACAACAAACAGCACAGGGCTACAGTCATGTATCTGGCGCCGATGTTTGATTTTTGTGATTACCAGCCTTTTTAGAATAGTCCGCTCATACAAGCCAAATAGCGCCTCAACAGGAAGCTGCAATCAGATTAAGCCTAGGATGCATTGGTCATCAAAGCTTTGATTAAGCCGCTGACACCAAAAATTGTGATCATTCGTCTAAGATTGTAGGCCAGGACATGCAAGTCCATTTCAATGCTGACCCCCTTAAATCTTCTGGTGAGTAGCTGTGTTGCGCCCATCCATAATTTAATTGTACCGAATGGGTGTTCGACGGTTTGTTGTCTGATCAC
>NZ_LWGJ01001363.1:0-1354 GCF_001635845.1 Oleiphilus sp. HI0132
GCTCCTGCCCGTCAGTAGCGTCAGAAGAACCTTCGTTGTCACTACCGCTAGAATCACTCGACCCGCTTTGACTTTCCCCACTGCCCGCTTGCTGGTCGTCAGAGCCACTGTCATCTTGTCCACCGACTACTGAGCCGCCAGTATCTCCAGCATCGCTTGAATTATCTGAAGAATCGTTGGAAGCCTCTTCACTGTTCCCCTGAGCCTCTTGCCCACCAGGCTCTTCAACTTGCTGAATTTCTACAGGTTCTTCGTCAGAGGTCGCTGCTGAGCCACAACCAACCAAAGCCAAGGGAGATAAACTAATAATCGAAGAAACAATGGCGCTACGTAATTTACTCTGTACTTTAAGAGCTTGGTCAATCTGTCTACGACTCAACCAGCCTTTATCGACGAGAATCTGACCCAAGGGCAGATCAGTGCCTTGCTGAGAAGCAATTGCTTCATTCAACTGCGTTTCGTTTATTAGGCCTTTATCTAAAAGAATATCACCTAGACGCGTTTTTTCTGTTTGTTGAGTCGCGTACATATTTTTACCCGCCTATCATCATTTTCTCTCGCACGAACCTGTATTCCAACTACTTAAAGACAAGCTAAATCACCATAGCGATTGTCTAAAGCTTGCAACAAACTGCGGGAGTAATACGTGAACCAATGTTGCGTAATGTTTCTATTAATATAGATGAGAACATAGCTTTATCAACACGACCAGTAAATTGAGCATATATTGTACAATATTTTACAATTCGACAATAAAACGAAACATCTGGATTTTCTATATAATTGCAAAAGCATGGACGTTGATAGCAATTCAAGCCTTTCTGCCCCTAATTATAATTTTTGTTATCTGATTCACCCTATCTAGCCAAGGACTATGATAGGCTTTGCCAGCAAAAAATAATGCACCACAATACGCTCTAAACAAGGATGAATACGAATGACTACTCGACTATTTAGTCATTTCACTGGCCAGCTTTTTTTCAACAGCCACATGAATTCATATATATACCGCCCAGCTCTTCAGCAGAGGTGTGCTGTATGAAGCTCTTCTCTATATTTCTTTGCATCTTGATAAGCCTGTTCAGTAGCTCTGCTTTTTCTTTAGAATCTAAAACGTTCTGCGTTTGGGATCCTGTTGGCCGAAGTGGCCCAGTGATGACATTTTATTCCGACGTTATTCCACGAGCTCAAGCCTGGGGATTAAAGCTCAAATTTGTCGCCTACACCGAAGAAACCGATGTTGTTAAGCAATTTAAGGCTGGCAACTGCGAGGCTGCCGTTCTTACGAGCATCCTGTCGCGCCAGTTTGTTAAGTTTGCCGGCACAATGGACGCAATTGGAGCAATTAACTCAG
>NZ_LWGJ01001364.1:0-10705 GCF_001635845.1 Oleiphilus sp. HI0132
CAGGTATACCCATGAGCAAGTATTCTGACGCGCCCTCAAATAATCGACAAAATGTCGAGTTATCCGAGAGCGTCAAGTGGCTGCGATTAGCTGTTGCAAAAATAAATGAACTGTCTATTCCCGCCACCCCTGAAGTCTATAGTGTTTGGTACGAATATTATGCAGATAGAAAACTCGACCTAAAAAAAGCGATTGATAAACGTATATCCAAAGGCGGAGATTTTTCCGCGAGCACTTGTGAACATTTGTTCAACGAATATTTCGTTGAAATTCCTGAACAAAAGCTTAGTGAAATGCGTCAAGCGATAAGAGCCTTGATCACCTTACTTCAATCCGAATTAAGCGAACTGAATAGCGGCATGGAGTCCTATAGCGCTGCTTTATATTCCTGTGCAGACGACCTGACTCATGACCCCGAGGTAAACTCCCTTCAATCAATTATTCAGGTTCTATTAGCAGAAACAAAGAAGTGCAGATCCCGAAACCACCAAGCGCTCAGCAAGGTTTATCATCTAAGTTCAGAGATTAACAGCCTTCAGGAGTCTCTAGAAAAAATGGGCGAAGAGGTCTACCAAGATAGCCTTACAGGCGTAGGTAACAGAAGAGGCTTTGATGAGCAGCTCAGTACTGCGATAAAAAAATCCCAGCTAGATAATAGCCCTTTAGCCTTAATTCTTCTGGATATTGATTTCTTTAAACGTGTAAACGACGCGCACGGACACCTTGTTGGAGACCGGGTACTACGCTTTGTCGCCGAGACGATCAAGCGCAGCGTGAAAGGCGGGGACTTTGTTGCCCGTTATGGCGGCGAAGAGTTCGCAATCATACTCCCTAATACCGAAGCAGCTGGTGGCAGCTCAGTCGCTCATCAGGTTCAAGCAAACGTCGCAAAAACAAAGCTCACCAAGAAGAAAGGTGGCACCCCGATAGAAAGTGTCACTATTTCAGGTGGCTTATCCATACTAAGAGAGTGCGACACCGCAGAAAGCTTTCTAAACCGAGTCGACGGCCTGCTTTACGATGCTAAAAGTGCTGGCCGGAATATGATTAGAAGTGATTGTCAGCAAGCTATCAAGATTAAAATAGAGTCACAATAAAAAAAGACAATGGCTCAAGTTAACCTATAATCAAATAAACACCCGCCTACCAAGCGGCATGCTCCGCTCATATTTGAGCTCATAAATCTACACTCATATAAAACCTTATGTCACTGGAAGAATTTGCCAAGAAACGCTTTCTCATCGTCGATGAACTAGACTCCTTCCGTTTTTCTACCAAAAAGACACTGATGTCACTTGGCCTTAAGCTCGTTGACACAGCAAGCAGTGCACAAAATGTTGTCTCAGGTTTTCAGAACGTCAATTACGACGTTACGCTGTGCAACTATGACTTAGGCAAAGGCAAAAACGGCCAGGAGTTACTTGAGGAGCTACGCTACAAGAAACTGTTAAAGTTCTCGGACTTATTTTTTATTGTTTCAGCCGAAGTTGATCGCAGTAAGGTTATGGGCACCGTCGAGAACGAACCCGATGGCTACCTGGTAAAACCGATCACACCCAATGATTTGAAACAACGCTTAAGCAAAGCGCTAAAAATGAAAGAAGCGATGAGTGCAATTGACAATGCTATAGATGATGGAGACTATCACTCAGCAATTGCCTATTGTGACGAGAAAATTGCCGAGAAAGGCAATTACGTACTTCGCTGCATGAAGACAAAAGCCTGGCTGCTAAGTAAAATCGGACACATCGACGAGGCACGCGAGCTATACGAAGGCATCCTTAAAGCAAACGATTTTACCTGGGCCGAATATGGGCTGGCAAGAATCATGATTCGGCGTAAACATTATGAGGATGCAGAAAAACTACTACGGGCCATAATTACCAAAGACCCGGAGCAAGTTGAAGCTTTGGACCTTCTTGCGCAGGTACTGCAAAGACAAGATAAAACCAAAGAGGCCCAGGCAACCGTCGAACAAGCTATCTCGCGGTCTCCAAACTCCCTGCACAGACAAAAGCAATTGGCAGAGCTATGCTCAGAAAATAAAGATAGTAAGGGCGCAATCGAAGCCTATCAAAACGTAATGAAGCACAGTGAACAGTCTGTCTACGCCCGGCCAGAAAACTGCTTCGATTTCGTTAATTACCTTGCAGACGTTGCCAAGCAAGAGGGTGGCGATATCAATGCCAACCCACATGTTAAGGAAGCCTTCGACTTGCTTGATAAAAGTGCCAAACGCTTCGCTAATCAGGGGAATATCGAAGAGCATACAAAATTAGTCGCTGCCAATGTCAATGCAAATATCGGCAACATCGACGAAGCCAAGCAAGCTCTTGACGACCTGCTAGGCGAAAGTCATGACGCTCAAGACCTCTCTGCGAGTAGCCTCAAACTAGCAGCACAAACACTAAGCAGTCTGGGGGAAGAGGACAAGTCGGAACATTTACTGGAACGCGCGGCTGACCTGGCAAAAGAAGATAGTGCACTGGTTGAAGATATTTACTCGCAGCTCAACAAGGGAATTGGCAGTGAAACCCGCCAGCGAGCAGCTAAAATTAATAAAATGGGTATCAAACTCTATGGAGAGAAAAAAGTTAAAGAGGCAGCAGAGGAGCTAAGACGCGCCCTTCCCCTCACCCCAAGGCATATCTCGCTCAACCTGAATTTGGCGCAAGTACTACTACGACTATATAAACGCAGTGCGGATGCTAGCTTATTGAAAGAAGTCGACGAGTACCTGCATCGAGTCAGACATATTCCCCGTCACCACAAAGAGTATTCACGCTATCATTATTTAATCGAGCGCCGCGCCAGCATGGAAGAAGCAAAAGACTAAAGCGACTCCTCTTTCAGTGGCGCTTTCTTCCTACCTTCTATATAGCGACGGAAATAGCTTCGTAACAAGGGTATGCGGTAAACCAGTATCCCACAAAAAATTAACACACAACCCAGCAGCTGATTGCTTGTCATTCTTTCGCTTAAGAAATATGCGCCTAAGATTGCTGTCCACACGGGCTCCAGAATAAAAACCATGGCCGCACTGTTTGGGTCCAGTTTTGCTAGCGCTTTAGTTTGCAAGGCGAAACGTAAACTTGTAGCGATAAAAGCGCTGCACAACAGCCACACCCAAGCCATATAGGATAAATCAGCTGGCCAACTCTCAGTTAGCAGTGCGGCAACTGTCGCGACGATTGCAATGGCGACAAGCTGTAAAGATGTCAGAGCCATATAAGAGATACCTTGTGCATAACGCCCCGTCAAAATGACATGCAGCGCAAAACCCAAAGTTGACATAAAGAAGAAAGCATGGGATTCCTTAAATTCAAAGCCCAAACCACCTCCTGGCTCAGCCCGTAATGCTAAAAGCGCCAAACCAATAACTGCGGGAATCAACGCACAAATAAGGTAGAAGGTGATCTTGGTACCAAAGATTAGTCGCGCGATTAGCGGAACGAAGACGACTGCCAAGCTCACGATAAAAGCACCTTCGCCGATATTATCGGTTTGGTCCACCGCTAAGACCCAAAGCAACAATGCACAACCTAACAGGATACCCGTACCTATTCCCTTAACAAACTGATGCCGCTTAAGCACCACCAATTGCGGCCAGGACATTAGAACCAGCACCAGCGCCGCTAATGAAAACCTCAGTGCTAAAAAGATGTAAGGTGAAAACTCTGCCAGGGCGCTTTTGGTGAACACCCATCCCGCAGCAGCAATAAGCGTCACCGCAACGAGCAGCAGTTCGTAATTTCGTATCGAATGAGAGATAGCCCTGGCCTTAAATGTCATTAGTGCAAAAGCGCTTCACGACAATAACAGAAACCGCCCAAGAGTTGTTGACTCTAATAACATTGAAACACTGTTTTCTAATGATTAACTTGCCATTAAATACTTCTCGCCATATCGTTTACTTAGCTACAACTCCACCAAAACCGTCAATATAAAGGTGCAAACTCAATGTTCCCCGATATGCCTGGTAAGCCTTCAGCATCCTTGCTTAAAATCACCTACCTTATTTATGCCTTACATATTTTTAGTGCTATAAGTGGCCTGTTAACGCCAGCGTTTATTCTGACGGCTTTCCTTACCGGCTGGCCTTCGATCATAGCATTGGTTATGAGCTATATCTGGCGGGGTGATGCCGACGGTACCTTCTTGTATTCCCACTTTGACTGGTTAATCACAACTTTCTGGAAAGCCTTGGTTGGTTTAGTCATTGCCTGGATTCTGATCGTGACCATTATTGGCGCAATCATTGGGGTTCCTATTATGTTGGCAGTTGGCGTTTGGGTACTTTACCGATTAGGAAAGGGGCTATTTGCTTTGAATGATAGGCGCCACCTAGCATGAGCCATTCGCTATCGTCTCAAATTTTAAACGTGACCAGGGCTCGTTCTATTATTAAGCTTGAAGATATCCAAAGCTTATGGAGTGGTTACGGAGTAATTAGCCGGTACAAGTTGGAAGGCTGTCAGGCAAGCCAAGTCATCGTAAAACACGTTAAGCTTCCTGAAAAAAGTCAGCACCCCAGAGGCTGGAATACTCAGCGCTCTCATCAACGAAAAATATACTCCTATCAAGTTGAGTGTGCCTGGTATAGAGATTTTAGCGCACTATGCGATGAATCTAGCAGAGTCCCAAAGTGCTTGGACACTGCAAGCTCTGAGGGTGAGTTTTTAATCATCATGGAAGACCTTGCAGCCGAAGGTTTTCCTATTGTAAAAGAGTCAGCAAAGCTTACAGACATGCACACTTGCTTGGGCTGGCTAGCTAACTTCCATGCCAAATTTATGGGGCACGCACCCGACTCTTTATGGAAAACAGGGACATATTGGCACCTCGATACTCGCCCTGATGAGCTTGAAGCACTAGAAGATCAAGCACTAAAGAGCGCTGCCTCACGAATCGACTTCGCACTCGCAAGCAGCCCTTATCAAACCTTCGTACATGGCGACGCCAAGTTGGCAAACTTTTGCTTCTCTGAAGATGGCAAGTCTGTAGCAGCTGTAGACTTTCAATACGTAGGGGGAGGCTGCGGGATGAAAGATCTGGCCTACTTTATTGGCAGCTGTTTGCATGAAGAAGACTGCCAGCGCTATGAAAATCAGCTACTCGATAGCTACTTTGAACAACTTAAACAGGCTTTGCTCAAACACCAAAGCAATATAAACCCTAGCAAGGTTGAAGCCTCCTGGCGCCCTTTATTTTCAGTGGCATGGGCCGACTTTCACCGCTTCCTTAAAGGTTGGAGCCCTGAACATTGGAAGGTCAACGCCTACAGTGAGCAGCAATCACGCAAAGTAATCTCGCAACTAAATCAAGCTAAGGAGAGTTAGGCATGAAACTCTCCCCCACTGATCTCAAGGAACTCGCTCAATACGCTCGAGAAGCAGCCCAACTGGCAGGCGCTGTCATAATGACTTATGCCAATAAGAAAGTTGAAATCCTAACTAAATCGACAGGTTCAAGCGAAGCATCACAAGTACTAACCGAAGTCGACTTGCGTTGTGAGAAGCTAATTCTTGATCATTTGGACGACAGCGTAAGAAAGTACAACTTGGCAGTACTCAGTGAGGAGCAAGAAGATGACAAGCAACGCCTGATAAAAGAAGCTTTTTGGTGCATTGACCCAATAGATGGAACGCTAGCCTTTACACAAGCAAGACCTGGTTATTCTGTATCAATCGCCCTGGTTTCGAAAACAGGTAAATCTCTAATTGGTGTGGTATATGACCCGGTAAAAGACAGAATGTACTCGGCTATTACAGAGCAAGGCCTCTATTTGAATGGCCAAGCCTGGCGCCCGGAAAACGAACTTCGTACTGAGCAGCTAACGCTCCCCTGTGATCGCAGCCTTCTAAAAAGGCCTGACTTTCCTGATATACACAAAGCAATCGACCAATGGCGTACAAATAAGGGCTTAACTCAAATCAATGAAATTCATCACTGCGGTGCAGTAATGAACGCCATACAGGCTTTAGAAAATCCACCCGCATGCTACTTTAAGCCGCCCAAAAAAGAAGACGGCGGCGGTAGCCTTTGGGATTTTGCTGCCACCGCGTGTATCTGTTCAGAAGCCGGTGCATTTGTTTGTGATTATAAGGGACAAGTTCTAGAACTGAATAAAGCAGACAGCACCTTCATGAACCAAAACGGCGTTATCTTCAGTACCGAAAAAGAGCTTGTAGCCGTGATTCAGTCTTTGTATTCCGGCTAGATTCAACTCGCTTTTGAGTAGAAACTGTCACAGCAAGCTTTAGCAAATTTATTCTTGAGTCTAGCTTCAATGCCATCAACCAAGACTTTCTGTATTTCCTGATCACTTACTGTATTGATCTGCCGAATGGCTGAAGGGCTAGTAATATTAACCTCGGTAATATAACCACCAATAAAGTCGAGCCCAGCCAGAGCAATGCCTTCATTTAATAAGAAAGGGCGCATCGTATCGATTATATACTGCTCTCTGAGCGAAACCTCTCCAGCTTCGCAACGCGCACCCTGATGAATATTCGCCAGAAAATCACCTTGCTGTGGCAATCGATTCACCACACCTATAAACAGGACTTAGACTTCTCATCCGCCGAGCAACAATTTCTCATCAAAAAAGACATTAACTCTGTCATGTTGGCAAAGTTCGCTTTGCAGTATAAGTTTCTACTTTCCCTTTGCTGGCTAAGCAAAGCGCATTGCATCAGCTTGGAAATATGATGTGACAAGGTTGAAGCAGGTATACCCAACTTTTTCTGTATGTCGCCCACTGTCATACCACTCTGCCCCGCCTGGATCAGAGTCCGAAAGATTTCAAGGCGAGTAACATTACCCAAAGCTTCTAATTGTTTTGCTGCATTTTCGATATCCATAATAGGGAGCTTATAGATAAACTGCCTCCACCACAACCATACTTCCAGAATATTGGAAATATAAAATAGAAACCTGACTAAGACTTAAATAGGTTTAGTCTCTAACCCGACCGCGAAGCGCCTTGGTTCGACTGTGTTTGGTCTTACTATCCATGCGCTTTCGCTGAGAGTTTCGACTAGGTTTCGTTGGCCGCCGGGTTTTATGAACAACCGTTGCTGCTTGAATTAAAGCCACTAAACGAGCCAGCGCATCTTCACGATTCTTCTCTTGGGTACGAAACTGCTGCGCCTTGATCACTAAGACGCCCTCTTTGTTGATACGGCTATCCTTAAGGCCTAGCAGCCGCTCTTTATAAAAATCCGAAAGCGAAGATGCTTTGATATCAAAGCGCAAGTGAATGGCAGACGAAACTTTATTCACATTCTGACCACCCGCACCTTGAGAACGAATAGCAGAGAGCTGAAGCTCTTCATCAGGAATAGTGACGTAGTCGTTAATCTTAAGCGGCATGAGAAAGGTATTTAATGCATTGAATATACCGCTAACAGTAACTTATAACTCACGGGGATGACAGGAAAAAACACAAGTCTCAGGTTCAGCTTTCATTCAGCTTACTTGTTTCACAATGTACAGATATTAATAAACAAGCAGGAGTATGTATGAAAAGCATAAACAAAGCGGCGGTACTGATAGCGATCACAATGCTGATTTCCGGCTGCCATATCACAAGCCAGCAAGGTTCTTATATACTGGAGATCGAGACCACACCCTATAGAGAAAGTGATAGCAGTTGGGCAAGGGCAACTGAAATCATCTTACGTCACCACCAACTTTATTACTCTCAACAAGATTTATTAGACTATCAGTATGTATATTTAGATACAGAGAGCACACCGACTATCGATGACATCAGTTGGCTCTTATGGGATTTGGGAGGTTTAGATAGCTATGTTAGCGGAACATTAAGCCTGATTGAAATAAGGTCTCAACTACGTCAAGGCAGCCCTGTCATGCTTCAATACGGACCGTATTATAGCGGGCACTACCTTGTGATCTATGGTTATGACGACCACGACAGGGTTTATATCCATGAACCTGGCTACGGCACCCGAGTGATACATTATACGGATTTATATTACCAACGCTTTCATGGTAAGGGGCACTACTGGGAGTCGAGCTTACTGATCGAGCCTTAGCTGGCGGCACTTATCCAGTCTAATTGTGCTTCACGAACAAATGCCTTTATCCACACAGCCTGAAAAGGAGACTTTTTAGGATAAGGGCAACTAGAAATACCTAAACCGGCCTTTGCCTTCTCTATCGCATGCTGCCGAACTGATTCTGCTGAGTTTGTACGAGCCATGACCACCCTCAATGTAAATATTTACATTAAGTAAAGACGCTAAGCTTCTATTTTTCAACAAATTATTTAATATTTTAGGCAGGCATTTTTACTTGCCTGCCTCACCTATCGGCATAAAGGCTTTATCTCAAACGCCGACGCGAAAAAATTATTTAGACTCTGCTCGCCCAGTAAACTTGCGCTCTTCAACATTGATCTTAATACGGTCACCAGTAGAAATGTGCTCTGGCACTTGTACCGTTAAACCCGTCGTTAAGATTGCAGGTTTGGTACGCGCGGTAGCCGAGCCACCTTTTAAAGCTGGGTCAGTTTCTACAATTTCCAGCTCAACAGTACTAGGTAACTCCAGTGCAACCGGAGCCTCGTTTACCATCACAACCAGCAAGCCTTGCGCATCTTCGGCCATAAACAATAACTCATCAGCGATGCTTTCTTTATCCAGACTATATGAAGAGTAGTCTTCGCTATCCATAAAAACGTATTCATCACCATCAGCATATGAAAAAGTTACCGGGCGGCGGTCCAAATCTGCAAGTGACAGCATATCGGAGTCTTTGAAAGTTTCATCAATCTTATGGTTTGTCGCCACATTGTACATACGCATACGATACAAACTTCCGCCTGCACGGCCTTGTGGAACAGAGCGCTCGATATCGCGAACAATATAAGCTTCACCATTCATTTCAACGGCAGCGTTCTTCTTAATTTCACTTGCTTTAGGCATTCGTTTTAACTCCTGAATATTGTTTTGGCGCTATTATAGTCGGGTAAACTTGGAATTGATAAGGTGAAGTAATAAAAGAGTTTCATATCTATCTCTATAAGCAACGTTATTTTGCATGATACACAAACTTAAATTTAATGACCCAATATGTGTAAAATAGCCGCCCCAACTCACAGGAAATATTAATGATCTTTGGTTTGCTAATTTTATGTGCGATAAGCATCTTCGCTTCATTAGTCACTGAACTGTTTAACATTCCGGTACCTGGTGCGATTCTAGGCCTGCTGTTATTGACCGGTATATGTGTATTACGGGGCAAAACAGGGGCCTCTTTAGACCGCTCCAGCCAAGTACTGACTATTCTGATTCCTTTGCTAATCATGCCTTCGTGTATTGGCATTATGGATCACTGGCACCTGATAAAAAAAGAATGGCTAGCGATTCTGATAGCAATTTCCAGCAGCGTTATCTTTACCCTAGTGACCACGCCTTGGCTGATCGAAAAGCTAGAAAAAAGCCAAGAACTTGAGGAGTCTTAGCGGTGGAACTAATGTCTGAATTTAAGCTCCCCTACTTCTTTGACCTGTCTATGATATTAACAACAGCAGCCGTTTACTGGGCAGTCAGAAGAATTTACCTTAAGTCAGGCCTTCACCCTTTATTGCAACCTGTACTCCTCGGTTCAGGGACCATGATCGCGCTGCTCTTAACACTGAATATTTCGTATCAAGATTACTTCGAATCAGTACAAATAATTCATTGGTTCCTGGCGCCCTCAATTGTTGCTTTAGCCATCCCCTTATTTTATGAAGGCCGCCATATGCGTTCAAAAATAAAGACTCTCATCGCCCTAATATGCTTGGGAGGTTTTTTGACGGTATTGCTTGCGGTAGGCGTTTTACTTTTGTTCAAAGCAAGTGACGAGTCAATTCTTGCCATGCTCACCAAGTCGGTCACCACAGCGGTTGCTGTGCTGGTTTCAGAAGAAACTGGCGCGGTCGCATCTTTAGCAGCTGGCTTTGTGATGATTACCGGCGTTTTTGGTGCAGTCATTGCACCGCTTGTGTTCAAACGCTTTAATATTACAAATGACGAGGAAAAAGGCCTTGCCCTAGGGCTCAGCGCACATGCCATTGGCACGGTTAAAGCTTTTGAAATTAGTTCCAAGTGCGGCGCTTATTCGATTCTTGCAATGATCGTCAATGGCATTTTTACCGCGATCTTACTGCCATTATGCTTCTGGTTGTTCTAGCAGCACACTCCTGGTTCATCGCTGAGATGGCACTCAGGAAATAACGACTCTTAAGACCTTGAAAATCAGAACGCTTTTCTAGCATACCCGGTTACTNATCACAAAGCCAGCTGCTAAAGATGCGACCGCGCCAGTTTCTTCTGAAACCACCACAGCGGTTGCTGTGCTGGTTTCAGAAGAAACTGGCGCGGTCGCATCTTTAGCAGCTGGCTTTGTGATGATTACCGGCGTTTTTGGTGCAGTCATTGCACCGCTTGTGTTCAAACGCTTTAATATTACAAATGACGAGGAAAAAGGCCTTGCCCTAGGGCTCAGCGCACATGCCATTGGCACGGTTAAAGCTTTTGAAATTAGTTCCAAGTGCGGCGCTTATTCGATTCTTGCAATGATCGTCAATGGCATTTTTACCGCGTTCTTACTGCCATTATGCTTCTGGTTGTTCTAGCAGCACACTCCTGGTTCATCGCTGAGATGGCACTCAGGAAATAACGACTCTTAAGAC
>NZ_LWGJ01001365.1:0-1559 GCF_001635845.1 Oleiphilus sp. HI0132
CCTGCCATATTTTGCATATTCTCGGCTATCATAATTTGCCATTACATATAGACGATTACCTTGAATTTCCATCTGGAAGATTTGCTGGCCTGATTTTAGAATCTGGGTTACGGGCAACTTTTTAGAAAAATCACAAATATTACTTACCTCAATATTGGGGTATTGATCCCAACCATCGCTGCCAACACCACTAAACAAGAAAAAGTCTTTTATTGCATATTTTAGTGACCTTTCCTTGATTAGCGCCCTAAAAAAATCAATGTTTTCTGCTTTTAACAAGGAGTCGCAGCCAACTGCATCAGGACTTGTATTTCTTACTTTAACGTTTGTGTTTTCAACTTTATCGAGATATTTGGCAAATTTTTCCTGATGAATTTTCTCTTTGCTGATCGAGGGGGCTATCATCAGTTCTTCATCACCTTTTTTACAAGCCTCGATAGCTTTTAAATAATTCGCAGAAAAGCCTGACAGGCTAAAGGTTTCAGTTTTGATATCAAATTTGCTAGCGATCTCACTTGGTTCGTTCACTGTAAAGCTAACAGAATTACCTTTTTTCAAGTCGTTGATAAATTCATCGGTTACAGGTACATTTGTGAAATTTGCAATATCTATTTTGGAGGTTAACTTAANAGCCGAGACCAAAGGAGCTGTAATAAAAGATTCTTTATCATCAACTTTTACTGTCAGTTTAACGTCTTTTCCCTCGTATTCTGACAAACCTTTTTCGTAGGTTGAAATGGTTAACCAGAGAACACTTTGAGAACAATTACTTTTATCAACCCAAAAACCAAACTTGTTACCATAAGCCGCTTGACCATTTGTAACATATAGGTACTTATCGCTATTAAGTGACTCTGTTTTCCAATCTCGATATTCCCAAGTATATCCACTCGCAATGGAAGGGCCTTGGACAAAAAGTGTTAACAAGAAAACGAATAGAACTTTTAGTTTCATCGTATTTACCTGAAACGTGTGTTGATTGAATTTTAACAAAGTCAGGCAACGAAGAGCCTGCAGAAGCTAATCAGCAGTTCCCACAATTAGGGATACTTGTGCCTAGGTTTCTGATATTTTTTTTTGCGAGATTTAAATGACGTACTTTGTCGGCAAAATCTAAACCTGGATTGTGCATATTACACTTTAACTCTGAAATCTTTTCTTTATTTTTTTCTACTACGATTCCTGACCAGTCGCTTCCGTATGAATGACTTTGCAGATCTAAAGTGTATGTATAGCTGCTAATACTAAAGGAAAGCTGTATTTCTCTTCCTTTTGCATACCCAGACTCTGCAAAAGAAAAGGCTTCTTTTGGAGCTCTTTGGGTTAATGGATATTCAAGTTCAATAGACTCTATAGATTTCCCGTAACGGTATTTTATATAACCCTCAGTAGGTGAAATATTTTCTGAGGCGCAAATTGAAGCGTTTTTTTTGCCTATATCGCATGTAAATAGCATGCGCTCATATTTTTTGCACAAGTCTGACGCAGTACTAATTGAGGTAAAAACCATTGACGAAATAAATAAAGCTTGGATGGTTATTCTTTTCACTCTGTTTTTT
>NZ_LWGJ01001366.1:0-1651 GCF_001635845.1 Oleiphilus sp. HI0132
GTTTTAAAAGTCTAGAGCAAGATACGAATCGTACCATCTATAACGAGATCTGGAATGTTTCATGGAGCAAGGAGTACTTTAATGATGTGCTCGGCTTGAGTGTGCTTGGGGCTTGGTCTACTGTCTCTGAGCTATTTGTGTTGAATCTGGCATCTGAGTATGACTTTAATGACTATGTTCAGTTATCTCTTGCGCTTAGCTATGCCAGCAAAAGCGGCTCAAATGACCCAGTTTATCCTGATTCAAAACTTAGCAGCACCTTTAAAATAGAAGCCCAATTCTAGCGATTTCTAATTGCTTAGCGAGCTCCCACTTATCTCGCATTGTTAGTAATTTCCTCTTAGTTTTTATTAATGCACTGCAGTTTTATGCGCATGTAACATTTCTAACCTAAACTTAAGGCTAGATGCGATTATAAAATAAAAATATTTGGATAATATGATGGAAGCCAGATCTGTAAAAACGATTGAAGATGCGAAGCATATTGTAAATCTTCGTGGAATAAAGCATGTCAAAGTTGGTCTTTTCGATATAGACGGCGTGATGCGCGGTAAATATATGAGCAAAGATAAGTTCTTTGCTGGGCTCGACAAGGGTTTTGGTTTTTGCGATGTTGTTTTGGGCTGGGACTCGAAAGATCAGTTATACGACAATGTCAGTTACACTGGCTGGCATACAGCCTACCCAGATGCCTCTGTACGAATTATTCCCGAAAGCTGTAGGGAGATTCCTTTTGAGCAAGATACTTTACTTTTTATTTGTGAATTCGTAGGTGCCGCAGCAGCTCTCTGTCCGCGCAATCTTTTGAATAGGATATTACAAAAAGCAGACTCAATGGGCTTTTCTGCCAATGCAGCGCTAGAGTATGAATTCTTTCTATTTAACGAAACCCCAAAAAGCGTAAGAGAAAAAGGTTTTCGAAACCTTGAGCCTTTTACGCCGGATAACTTTGGTTACTCTGTTTTAAGGGGAAGCGTCCATCACGACTTATATGCACAAATTCTTGGGCTTGCGGAAGAAATGGATTTTCCGATTGAAGGTCTACATACAGAAACCGGGCCAGGTGTTCTTGAGGCTGCGATAGCTGTTGATACCGCACAAAATGCCGCCGATAAAGCATCGCTATTTAAAACTTTCATTAAAGTATTGGCCCAAAAAAATCAATTGATGGCGACCTTTATGGCTAAGTGGTCGGCCGACTACCCAGGCCAAAGCGGCCATATTCATATTTCCTTAAACGATGCGAAGACAAATGAGTCAGTCTTTTTTGATCAAAGTAAAGATTATTCGATGAGTGATACTCAAAGGCATTTCGTTGCGGGTCAGCAGTTATTGATGCCAAAGTTCTTGTCATTGATTGCGCCAACGGTTAATAGTTATACGCGACTAATTCCTGGCTTCTGGGCGCCAACCGATGCTACATGGGGCGTTGAGAATCGTACTTGCTCGCTTCGCGTTATACCTGGTTCAGCGAAGTCGCAGAGAGTCGAGTATCGTTTAGGCTCGGCAGATGGTAACCCGTATTTAACTTTGGCAGCGGCGCTTGCTTCAGGTTTGTATGGTATCGAGCACAAACTTGAACCGACACCAATGGTTGTAGGTGATGCTTATTCACAAACGCATCCCAGCGCATTAAAACTTCCTTCAACAC
>NZ_LWGJ01001367.1:0-1964 GCF_001635845.1 Oleiphilus sp. HI0132
AATATGGTGATTTGTATTCAGTCTTTGAAGGTTTAGATATTTGCTTACAGTCAGCAGCGAGAAGATAAGGAATGCGCCCGACATGATCGATATGAACATGGGTCACGACAAGCGCTTTTATATGAGAAACTGGGAAGTCGATTTCAAGCTGGCTTTCACTCGACTGCCCAGAGGTCTCGGCCCCTTGAAACAATCCGCAATCAATCAGAATACCTTGTTGTTCAGAACTGTTTTTATCAGAAATGCGAAGCTCGTGACACGAACCCGTTACGCCATTCACCGCTCCGTGGTGTAGGATTTTCATGTGATGTCCTTATCAATTAAGTTAAGGGAAGAATATCACAACGCTCGCGCTAGATTCCAACAGGATGGTTTCAATCGAGTCTGACCCCGTTGTCAGCTAAATATTGAACTATGTCAGGTGCCGCTGAGGATCTTGGCGACGATGTAATACACGAATAATCTCCACCGTATCGCCTGTAACCCTGTAAAAGAGGGTATGGCTCTCAATAGGTAGGCTTCTGGTGCCAGCTAGAAGTTCAGAGCGATCAACTCCTATCATGGCTTGTTCAGTGAGAGTCCAAAAGTGTTCTTTTATATTTTCAAGGTAGCTATCAGACTGGGTTTTCCCCCATTGCCGCAACCCGTACTGATAGATGTTTTTTAAATCAGTTTTCGCAGCAGGGGCTATAACAAGGTGGCGTGTTGGCATGAAACTTAAGCCATAATATCATTGAACAATGAATCTAAAGAGGATTTTGATTTAATAGAAATACCTTCACCGCTATCTATCTGGCCGGTGCCAACTTTCAGTTGCTCGCGTAAACGAGCCAATTTCACTTCGTGGATCCAGTCCTCGTGCGTATCCATAAAGCGCAATGCTTCACGAATCACTTCGCTGGCATTATTGTATAAGCCACTTTCAACTTTGGCTTTAACGCGAGACTCTAGCTCGGCAGTCAGGGACACATGCATAATGGCCTCCAAGAGTAAAAATTTATAAATTTCATGCTAGGCAAAAATACAAGCATTGTCAATCTTTGTATTAGGTATAAAAGGGGTCGGTGACAATTAGTAATCATTCGCACTTGAGAGGTCGCCCTATCTTTGAATAGCCAATTGATCTCTTAAGATTTTCTTCGATTTGTGCCTTAAAACGATCATCCCCCAAAGGCATCGAGAAACTGGCTGAAGTACGAATCTCATGTATGACGCCCTTCGACAACGCAACGTTAAATAACTCTCGATAGCGAACGAGACGGCTCTGCGTATCATGTGCCAATTGAGCATATACCTCATGCGCACTAATTAACGGACTTCTTTCACCATATGCATTACACCGATAGCTAGACCATCGGTAATCAGCCGGATGCTCGACCATATTAGCCATAACCGGGTTTAGCTCTATATACCGATAACACTTGAGCAAATACCCTTCAGCATCGATCAAGCTTGCTTTATGACGACTCTCCCACAATGTACCGCATCGCCGATATGTCTTATTGATGTATTGTACATAGCGCCGCCCAAGTGACTGCATCACTTTAGAGACACCGTCAGTGCATGAAGGTGTCAACAAAAGATGAGTGTGATTCGTCATCAAGACATAAGCATGACAACTTACATCATAGCGTTCACACGCTTCTTGTGCATATTCCGCCGAACGTGAACATGGATTCTGGTCGATCGTGAACACCTGATCTTTCGCGCATTGGGTTCTTGGTCTTTTTATCCTAAGTGTTCACCATCCGTCAACTTTGAGCGGATTTTACGCATTGATTCTCCCTTCATCTTAATGCGATGAGAGTTGTGCATTAGTCGATCCAGGATGGCGTCAGCCAGCGTGTTATCGCCGATTGATTGATACCACTCTTCTGTTGGAAGTTGGCTGATAAGCGTAGTGGATTTGCTTTCATGTCGATCATCCATAATCTCCATCAAGTCGTTCCGTTGAGCTGCTTTTA
>NZ_LWGJ01001368.1:0-991 GCF_001635845.1 Oleiphilus sp. HI0132
TAAAAATTTATAAATTTCATGCTAGGCAAAAATACAAGCATTGTCAATCTTTGTATTAGGTATAAAAGGGGTCGGTGACAATTAGTAATCATTCGCACTTGAGAGGTCGCCCTATCTTTGAATAGCCAATTGATCTCTTAAGATTTTCTTCGATTTGTGCCTTAAAACGATCATCCCCCAAAGGCATCGAGAAACTGGCTGAAGTACGAATCTCATGTATGACGCCCTTCGACAACGCAACGTTAAATAACTCTCGATAGCGAACGAGACGGCTCTGCGTATCATGTGCCAATTGAGCATATACCTCATGCGCACTAATTAACGGACTTCTTTCACCATATGCATTACACCGATAGCTAGACCATCGGTAATCAGCCGGATGCTCGACCATATTAGCCATAACCGGGTTTAGCTCTATATACCGATAACACTTGAGCAAATACCCTTCAGCATCGATCAAGCTTGCTTTATGACGACTCTCCCACAATGTACCGCATCGCCGATATGTCTTATTGATGTATTGTACATAGCGCCGCCCAAGTGACTGCATCACTTTAGAGACACCGTCAGTGCATGAAGGTGTCAACAAAAGATGAGTGTGATTCGTCATCAAGACATAAGCATGACAACTTACATCATAGCGTTCACACGCTTCTTGTGCATATTCCGCCGAACGTGAACATGGATTCTGGTCGATCGTGAACACCTGATCTTTCGCGCATTGGGTTCTTGGTCTTTTTATCCTAAGTGTTCACCATCCGTCAACTTTGAGCGGATTTTACGCATTGATTCTCCCTTCATCTTAATGCGATGAGAGTTGTGCATTAGTCGATCCAGGATGGCGTCAGCCAGCGTGTTATCGCCGATTGATTGATACCACTCTTCTGTTGGAAGTTGGCTGATAAGCGTAGTGGATTTGCTTTCATGTCGATCATCCATAATCTCCATCAAGTCGTTCCGTTGAGCTGCTTTTAAGGGCTCTAGTCCCCAG
>NZ_LWGJ01001369.1:0-456 GCF_001635845.1 Oleiphilus sp. HI0132
TTTTATTAGTTTATTCATTATCTTGATCAACTAGATATTCATTCCGATAGCTTAGATGAAAGTATTGAAATGTTGGATGTAATTGCTCGGAGACTGCATGCTAGGATTTGGCAAGGGTAAAAAAATAAAGCAACTGGTAGAAATTATAGGTTCTACTTTCTCTAGTCAGGTGATGTTAATGCCTATCAGTCCAGTCGAGTTAATTTCAATTTCAAAACGTAACAAATTGATTTCAGGTTATATCATGGGCTTTCATCATCAAATTATTTCGCGTTCTCCTTTCAAACCAATTGACCAGCAAGGAATTCTAGTAGAGAGCTATTATAATCTTTTTGGGTCGGATGACGCTCAAGAAATACTAGACTTCACATTTAGCAACCTTCGAGATGAAGTTTTTAAATCGGGCTTTGACCTAGGAAGCAAAGATATCACTGACTTTAGTAGAAACTCCAAAAA
>NZ_LWGJ01001370.1:0-534 GCF_001635845.1 Oleiphilus sp. HI0132
GCAGATTCAATTTTCATTAAGTACAGTGATACGTAATATCTTCTTACATACCACTAGTCACATATTTATTTAAACCGAAGTTCACTCTAAATGTAGCGGTCTTTCAAGAAGGCAAGCTTTAATCATTCTGTAGTCATTACTGTCGGGCAAACTTTCACAGTATTTCTTGAGCCACAAACCAAAATATGGGGAAGCGTGTTCTCGGGCTCTGATGTAATCATCAAAGCTTCTGATATTATCAAAATCAATTCCTGCCAATTCGAACAACCCACTAAGCTGCTCCTTACCTTGCGCTGTAAAATAAAATTTGCCCCTCTCGTCAATAACAAACAATCCATTACCATTTTTAGCTTCCATCAATTTCGCTCCCAGTGATTCGCTGTTTGAGTTTCTTTGACAAGTGCTTTAACTTGTTGTTATCCGTATCTAAAGAGCCTCTTTGTTATAAACCGTATAGGCACAAAACTGCCCGTTGCCGCTAACCAACTCGTTAAGCACAACCTCCTCCAGAAATTGATCTAGAGTAAAATTCTC
>NZ_LWGJ01001371.1:0-2369 GCF_001635845.1 Oleiphilus sp. HI0132
GCCTTTTGGTAGAGATTGCAAATTATTCCTTTTCGCAGGAGGGGTATAAGATAAATTATATCGTTAGGCCCTGGATTCGTTCAATTTTGACTGTCCGTAATGGTGACTATGATGGAATTATTGGTACGGGTAGAGATGAAACACCTGATTTCATTTTTCCAGATGAACCTTTGTATAGCATTGAACATGTTTTCTATGTGAAAAACACATCTGATTGGCGTTTTAGTGGGTTTAAGTCATTACAGAATATCAACCTTGGTGCTATAAAGAATTACTCTTATGGCAGCCTTCTTAAGGAATATATTGAGCCAAACCAAGCGAATATCGCACGTTTAACTATTCTTCATGGTGATGATGCTTTTAGCCGTCTAGTTGAATTACTTAAAATAGATAGGATTGATGCTTTCGTAGAGGAATCTAATATAGTGCTAAACTATTTGACAGGCCTTAATTCGTATGAAGATATCAAATCAGCAGGGGTTGCTTCAAAAGAAGACATATATATCGCTTTTTCTCCGAAAAAACGTAACGCAAAACTTTATGCAAATATTCTATCAAAGGGTTTAAAAGAACTTAAGAGTTCTGGCAAATTAGATCATTTGCTACTTAAATATTCTCTATTAAAACCGCCGAAATAGAAAAAGTCTGGTGCAACTGTTTTTTTGGGTGGCCATGAAATTAGGGGCGGTGGGTACAGCTTGTTTGTACATGGAAACACTTAACCAGGCGTTCAACACGGACTCCGTAATGCTGACACCTTTTGTGCAAAAATACGCACAAAAACTGCCATCATTACTCCTCCGGTTAACGCGGCGTTATATTTTTTAAACACTGTCACTGTTCAATATACAAGGAAACTAATAGTGAGTAATTGCCCATCTTGCTCCAAAAAGTTTGGCTTTATGAATCTGCTAAAGTCATCAAACCCCATGCGTATCAAATGCAGTGGCTGTAAAGAAATAATACGCATAAATGGTTTTCACGCTCTTATAGCTGTTGTTATTACTTTACCATTAGCGTTTTTAGTTTTAGCTGCTGTAGCAAAGGCAACTGCTAGCGGGGGTATAGCAGTTGCAGCGGCAATATTTTCAGGCTTAGTCGCTGAGTTTGTATTTTATAAATTGGTAATTTCTGGCAAGGTTAAATCTAATCTCGTAGCAAATGAAATATAACCAGGCAATCAAAGATCGCCCACGAAAGGGCCCGTGGGCTGGACTCGCTCTGCTGCGCGCCGCTCGCCCTTTATTGCGGCGTTAGGCTCATGGAGATGCTATGAAAGTCGAGATAGTAAGAGATACTGGGACAGGTTATTTTGGCACAACAACTGCCAGAACAAATGTTCCACAAGGAAAGAAACTTGAGCTTACCATGCAGAATCTATGTTCAACTTTGGGCATTAAAAAAATCTACTGGACCATTAGCTCAAGAGAAGCAAAATATTATCGCCCGGATGGACCTTATACCTATCAGAGTGCTTCCAATACCATTCTTGAATTATCTGAAAAAGTAGCCGAGAAATATGCGAATAAAAAAGCCTAACAAGTTTAGCCTGCCTCGCCCCGGAAAAATCCCCGGGGCTGGACTCGCTATCGCTCGCCGCAGCTAAAGGCGTTAGCTGTAAAAAAGGAGTTAAATTGAAGCACATATTTGTTATTGCAGTTTTAGCCTTATTGTCAGGTTGTAGTTCAATGGTAAAGACCGAAATTGGAGATTACGATTACGGCAAAAGTTTAAGTGAACTACAAAGTCAGCATATCGAGTTACAACCTCAGGATGGTTTATTCTCTGAACCACGAATTAGCATTCCATTAGATGATGCTAAAAGCCTTTGGGGAGAGCCCCAAAGTACGGAAAATCTATGGGGCGAAAAAGCTTTGGGTTCTGGTATCGCTTTAAGTGCAGCAGCTACTGGCTTAATTAGTTGGGCGGGTTATGGAGTAATAGAGCTGATGTTTTTGCCTCCTTGCCAAGAACATGTATGGTCAATAAAAAATAAACAAGTCTTAGCTAAAAGCTGCAGTACCATTGGTACAGGGTATCAATCCAAAATAGTAAAATGGGATTGGTCCGAAAATTAAATCAGCTAACAAGTTTAGCCTGCCTCGCCCCGGAAAAGGCCCCGGGGCTGGACTCGCTATCGCTCGCCGCAGCTAAAGGCGTTGGTATGACTCCCCACGTCAAGAGGCCCGCACAAAATCCTGCCGGAACCTCGGCCAGAGCCTTTCTTTTTAATTAACATTCTTCCCGTTAGGGAAGCGTCAACGCATCAGATGAAGCAAGTAATTTCGACGGTGATCATGCTGGTATTCGTGGGTTGCTAACGCGACGCGTTAACCTATCCAACCTTACTTATTACGTCGTGGTGCCTG